>JALZUX010000104.1 GCA_023301405.1 Granulosicoccaceae bacterium
CCGACTTGCCCGGCACGTACTGCAGCACGACCGTCTTCATCAAGTTGATGCAGCGGCTGGTCCAGTAAATGAACCTCTCCGCTGCTGGCAGAGTCCAAACCGGCCAACAACGCAAGCAAAGTTGACTTACCAGACCCCGAAGGTCCTACAACGGCTATCGCTTCGCCGCTGTTCAGTGACAGGTTCGCTTTTTCCAGTATGCTGAGTGTACCTTCTGACGTAACAACGTGTTTACTCAACTGGATGGCTTGTATAATGGACATGAGGACCCGTTTTTGCGCAGAATGTTTATTAAGTCAGGAGCCTTAATTCAGGTAGAAATTCCTGAGGCAGGAATACAAAATACGAACACACCGACGATAGGTATTTCTTCAACGCAAACCAGCTATCGAAGCACCTTACAACTCCCTCGTCAGCAGATAACGTAATCGGTTAAACATGAAGATAAATATGAAAAAATCAAGCCAGCGCAGAACCGGCTTTACACAAACCAGACAATTGAAAACCCGCGTTTTTGGTTCAGTCATCGCGAGCGTTTTTCTGCTTGTATTCAGCGGCGTCTGTCAGGCACAAGACGACAAGATTCTGGTAGTCGGTGACAGCCTCAGCGCCGCTTACGGCATTGCGATCGAGGATGGCTGGGTGGCACAACTTGAGCATAAAATTGACGGCACCCGACACTCGCACAAGGTAATCAACGCCAGTGTATCCGGTGACACAAGCGCCAACGGTCTAAGCAAACTTCCAGCGCTACTGGAAGAATACAATCCTAACTTTGTCATATTGGAACTCGGCGGCAACGACGGGCTTCGCGGTTTGTCAGTAAAGAAGCTCAAGCAAAACCTGATCGACATGACAGAACTGGCCCAAGACAATGGTGCCACAGTTATTATTTTAGGAATGCAAATTCCCAGTAACTACGGTGCCACGTACCGGCGGTTGTTTAGCAAAACATTTATCGATACGGCCGCGCAAACTGATGCAATGCTAGTGCCGTTTTTACTGGAAGGACTAGGCACCGGGCTGGATTGGTTTCAAAGCGACGGAATACATCCTAACGCCAAAGCACAGGAAATCATGCTTGATAATGTTTGGCAGGTTCTGGCACCTGCATTAGAATTACAACCAGCCAATTAAGCTGATCACCCTTTAATTTACACGAACTAAAACGGGCCCAATTACCTTGCAATTTCTGACCAACAGCGGCAATCAGATCGCAATGCACCGCTGCACGCATGACTCTGAATTCAGCGTGCTGTTTTGTGGTGGATTTAAATCGAGTATGGAAGGCAGCAAAGCGCTGGCGCTGGAACAGATTTGCCATCAACATGGCTTGGATTTTACGCGATTCGACTATTCAGGCCACGGTAGCTCTGGCGGGCAATTTGTAGATGGCAATATTGATACCTGGCTTAGCGATACTCAGTGCGTCATAGACAACCTGCCACCAGCAAAAAAACTGTTACTAGTCGGGTCAAGTATGGGAGCCTGGCTTGCCACGCTTGCGGCAAGAGACAATACAAATCGTGTGGCTGCATTAATTACAATTGCCGCCGCACCTGACTTTACTGAACGCTTACTGTTACCGGCATTAAACAGAGAGCAGTTAGCTACAATGCAAGCCAATGAACCCGTGCTGCTGCCATCAGACTACGATGACGAATCACCCTACCCGATCACTGCACAGCTGATCAGTAACAGTAAAAAGCATTGCTTACTGAACAATGCAATCGACATTACCACACCGGTCAGAATGATGCACGGAACACACGATACTGATGTACCGTACCAACTCTCGGTCGAGCTTATGGCAACACTTCAGTCACAAGACGTGCAACTGAATTTAATTAAAAACGGAGACCATCGATTGTCTTGCACAACACACCTGAAGATACTGGAGCAAACTCTGTTGCAACTATTAGAAACACTTCAGAAAAACAACTAACGGGGAATTGCTGGCGCCAGCGTCACCAATTCTGCCAGGTTGGTAAGATTGATATCTGCCGGAGCGATATCATCCGGATAAACCAAGGACCCACGATTTATCCATGCTGTTCTGCAACCCACACTTCGAGCACCTTCAATATCGGTAGAGGCATTATCACCGACATGAAGGATTGACTGCGGCGACACCGCTAGCTCTTCACAAGCTTGTAAGTACATATCCGGTGCTGGCTTCGCTGGTAGGGCAAGCGTTGCATACAACGCACAATCAAAGTGATGATCAACACCAATTCGTTTCAAATCTGCATTGCCGTTTGTCAGTGACCCAAGGCGGTAGTGAAACGAAAGGTCTTGCAATGCGTCTATTACGTCTGGATAGAATTCGACCTTCTGGCGAGCAGCTAGAAAGGTCTCGAAGGCGTCTTCGGCAAGACTGGTATCAGCCCCGTACCGAGCCAGTAAATCACGAGTAGCACGCAATCGCCATTCACTTACATCATTGATCAATTCCGGCGCCGTAGACAGCAGTTCCTGCCGCACAGCACGCAACTGCTTCTGATCATATTCTTCGCAGGCTGCCGGGCAGTGTTCAAGAAGCCAATCGTAGTAAGCAATTTCCGCTTGATTAATAACCGGTGCGCACGGCCACAACGTGTCGTCAAGATCAAACGTAATGACGGTAATACCCATTTCAGCTAGTTTCATTGTTGTATTTCCATGAAGGGCTAAGAACACTTGATATACACTAATCTATCATTTATCTGACAATAGCGGGTTCGGTATAGCTACCTGTATTTACTGCTACGCGTTTTTGTAGTTATTAGGTTGTTCATTTTGCACCGATTGCTGTTTATGGGCACAGAAAGATGCAGCAAAGCAAGAACATCGCAGGCCGCCTTTGAAATTGCCTGCCCCTTGAGTTTGACTTTTATCAGCACCCTTTCATCTGTAACCGGAGTTTGTAACGGTGACTTTATCTTCCATCTTTGTTCTCGCACTTCTGGCACTGGCAATTTTCAGTGTTGCAACATCGGTAAAAATTATCAGACAAGGTGAAGAGCACACACTGGAACGTCTTGGTAAGTACATCAGAACCCTTAGCCCGGGCCTGCATGTCATTGTGCCGTTTTTTGATCAGGTGGGCCACAAAATGAATATGATGGAACAGGTTCACGAAGTTCCATCCCAAGATGTCATTACCAAGGACAACGCCGCCGTCCAGGTCGACGGGATCGTCTACTACCAGATACTCGACGCCGCCAAAGCCGCCTACGAAGTCACTAAGCTAGACAAATCTATTATCAACCTGGTAATGACCAACATTCGAACCGTAATGGGCTCGATGGCCCTTGACGAATTACTGTCTCACCGCGATCAAATTAACACCCAACTGCTTTCTGTCGTCGAAGATGCGACCTCTCCGTGGGGTATAAAAATCAACAGAATTGAAATAAAAGACATAGCACCGCCCAGAGACCTGGTGGACTCAATGGCAAAGCAAATGAAAGCAGAACGTGATAAAAGAGCTGCTGTATTAAACGCAGAGGCATCGAAAGAAGCAGAAGTTATTATTGCCGAAGGTCAAAAACATGCGGAAGTTTTGCGGGCAGAAGGCAGAAGAGAAGCCGCCTTCAGAGATGCTGAAGCTCGTGAAAGAGAAGCAGAGGCAGAAGCAAAGGCGACCATGATGGTATCTGAGGCTATTAGCAATGGTGACAAGCAAGCGCTGAATTATTTTATTGCGCAAAAATATGTGGAATCACTTAAAGAAATGGCATTGTCACCGAATCAGAAAACCATCTATATGCCCCTTGAAGCCAGCAGTCTTATCAGTAGTATTGGTGGTATTGCAGAACTGGCCAAGTCAGCAATGTCTGACGACAAGCCAAGCAAATCAAAGTAACTGCGCAGTATAGGAAGATAAAATGGAATTCATCACAAATGAATTAACGCCTTGGCACTGGATGACGGCTGGTGTATTGCTAAGCGCTCTAGAACTCGTTGCACCAACCACCTTTCTGTTGTGGCCGGGTATTGCTGCGCTGGTAACAGGACTAGTCACCTTATTGATTCCAATTCTTGGCTGGCAATTGCAAGTAGTGTTATTTGCTTTCCTTGCTGTGGCCTCAACAATAGCCGGGCGTGCATTCTTCAAACGGAGTAACAATGATGTTCAACAGTCACAACTAAACCGTCGAACCGACTCATATATCGGACGCACTGTCACGATGATCGATGCAATAGTTAACGGCGTAGGCAGCACACTAATTGATAACAACCGATGGCGGGTGGTCGGTCCTGATACGCCAGCAGGTACTCCTATGCTAATCACCGGTCTCGACGGTGCCTCTTTGATCGTCGAGCCAATAGCAGAAAAACCACCCGCCTGATCTACGTCTACCGGGTGGTGATTTTAAATTCTAAAAGCACACAGTTGCCGCATCCAAGGTGAATCATTGAATGGCAAAGATGCCTAATGATCAGCAATCCTCGCCCATAAGTGCTGAGCAGGTTTTCAGGTTGTAGGTTCTGACCTGTGTTGGGGAGGTCAAAGCCCGCACCACTGTCTTCCACGCTTATGCTAATCAGATGATTATTTATCTGATCGACTGACACAATGACATAGCCGTCTATTAGTTTTGCAAGCTTGGCTGCACGGGACATAAAGTACAAATCAAAACCATCAGGATCTTTCTTAAGTGATGAATCAAGGCCAAGCACACCATGATCAATCGCGTTATTGACCACTTCTGCCATGACCAGCTCAAGATCGGGGCGCCGGACTTCATCTACTTCAAACTCTGTAACGATAGAGTCGACCAGGCCGACAATCAGGGTTGAATCATTCAGATCCTTAGCGGCAAACTTCCAATGCTCAGTGCGAGTTTGTTCGAGTGCGTGTATCACTTTTTTATCGCGAAAAGTTTGTCGAAATTTGCGATAGCCAGAACACGCATTACATCAGGAGGCGGATTAACTAACAATATTTTTGCCGCACGACCAACATGCTCTCTGAGCATTAACAACATGCCCAGCGCACTGCTGTCCATGTAATCAGTCTTGCTGAGGTCAATATTTATTTGCTTACCTTCATCAGAAATTGATGAGTACGAAGCCTTAAATGAGTCGTACACCCGGTAATCAAAACGTCCAGCCACACAAACTGTTACTTCTTGACCATTGTCAGACCGCTTCGCTGTTACTCCCACAAACACCACCTCCAATACTGGAAAAACAAATTTCCACGATAGAAAAACTATCGACGCTAACGCGCGATTCCTTAACGTGCTAACCAAACAAACTCATCGATTTAGTTGATGCTTGGTTAGTTTTGGCATCCAGTTCACGTAGCGATTTTTATTCAGAAAGTGCTTAGAACGTTGTCTATACGCTGTTTTTTTTGCTGTTTTCGCGTGGATAACGTATTGAATGCCGCGGTGTTGCGGCACAAGCTGCAGTGCCCACACAATGAGTGGATACCATATCCCACTGATTATATTGAATAATTACCGGCTAGGACATAATTTAGCTAGTGCCCGTCCAGAAAGACCGCGTTGCGAGGGTCGCTCAGGTGCGTGAGATTTAACTACATGTAGGCCCATCGGTTATTATCGATGGGTTATTCATAAGTAACTACATGTAGTCGGCGATAGATTGCGCGCCTGAGTGGACCACAGTAACGCTTGTTTCTAAATGGGCATTAGCTACCGCCGTGACCGGAAAAATTGCTGTATCAACTCACGACACTCAGACGCGAGAACCTCACCATAAACGTCAATCTTATGTAGATGAGATAACGCCTGGAAATAATTCACTCCGCCGCTGACAGCCCCGCCACGCGGTTCCGGAGCACCATAAACAATCGCGTCAAGCCGCGCGTGCATGACCGCTCCGGCACACATGAGGCAAGGCTCGATAGAGCTGTATAGCGTACAGCCATTGAGTCGGTAATTAGAAACAACCGAGGCAGCCTGACGAATACAGCAAATTTCGGCATGCGCCGTAGGGTCACAACTGCTTATGGGCTGATTTTCGGCTTCGGCGATGATTTCACCATCACGTACTATAAGAGCGCCGACTGGCACTTCTTGATTCAGAGCTGCCCGGGCGGCAAGCTCAATACAACGCTTTATATAGAATTCGTGCTGTTGATGCATAAAGGCGAGGACAACTGTTGAATGAGGCAGTCAGATTGACTGCCTCATTCTTTACTTACTACTCGGCAGCTGGGGTCTCTGCTTCGTCAGCGGTAACCGCTTTCATGCTTAGACGAATACGGCCCTGCTTATCTACTTCAAGTACCTTGACGCGAACTGTTTGTCCTTCGGTCAGCTCATCAGCAACGTTTTGAACACGCTCTTCTGAGATTTGCGAAATATGAACAAGTCCGTCTTTGCCAGGCAGAATATTAACGAAGGCACCAAAGTCCATGATCTTCTGAACCTTCCCTTCGTAGATAGTGCCGACTTCAACATCAGCGGTAATCTGCTCGATACGACGACGGGCTTCTTCACCGGCTTCTCTGTCACTTGAAGCGATTTTAATCACACCATCATCACCGATATCAATCGTTGCACCAGTCTCTTCGGTCAGTGCACGGATAACGGCTCCGCCTTTACCAATAACTGCAGCGATTTTTTCAGGGTGGATTTTGATCGTGATAAAGCGCGGAGCGTGCTCTGAGAGTTCTTCACGTGGCGCGCTTAGTACCTTGTTCATTTCACCAAGGATATACAAACGGCCTTCTTTGGCTTGCTCGAGCGCTGCTTCCATGATTTCACGTGTGATACCGTCGATTTTTATGTCCATCTGCAGAGCAGTTACGCCTGCTTCAGTACCGGCCACTTTAAAATCCATATCGCCAAGATGATCTTCGTCGCCCAGAATGTCACTAAGTACAGCAAAGCGATTGTCGTCTTTGATCAGACCCATTGCGATACCAGCAACCGGTGCTGACAAAGGAACACCAGCATCCATCATGGCAAGGCTTGAACCACACACACTAGCCATTGAGCTTGAACCGTTTGACTCAGTGATTTCAGACACAACTCGAATGGTGTATGGAAATACTTCGTCTTCAGGCATAACCGCAGCAACACCACGACGTGCCAGACGACCATGACCAATTTCACGGCGCTTAGGAGAACCTACAAAACCAGTTTCACCAACACAGTAAGGAGGAAAGTTGTAATGCAGCATAAACGCATCACGACGTTCACCTTCCAGTGCGTCGATGATTTGCGCATCACGCGTAGTACCAAGTGTTGCAGCAACAATGGCTTGAGTTTCACCACGTGTGAACAAAGCAGAACCATGAACACGTGGCAAAATGCCAGTCTTCACGCTGATAGGTCGAACGGAACGTGTATCACGACCATCAATACGCAGCTCACCGGCAAGGATACGACCACGCACTGTGCTCTTTTCAAGCGTAGAGAATGCACCTTTGACATCAGCGGCAGAAGGGGCATCATCAGCTTCAGTTGCTATATGTGCAACAGCAGCATCACGGATTTCACCAACCTTGACCTGACGCTCGAGTTTGTCAGCAGTGCTGTAAGCTTCAATCAAACCGGCTTCAGCAACTGCAGCAACACTAGTTGCCAGCGCTTCATCGACAGGTGGTGCTTCCCAATGCCATTGTTCAGCACCGACTTCAGCAGCCATTTCACTAATGGCACTAACCACTACCTGCAGTTGCTCGTGGCCATACATCACCGCGCCCAACATGACGTCTTCCTGTAGCACTGCTGCTTCAGATTCAACCATCAGAACCGCGTTGTCTGTTCCGGCAACAACTAGATCTAGATCAGATTCAACCACCTGAGAAGCGGTTGGGTTCAGCACATAAGCACCATCGATGTAACCCACTCTGACAGCTCCAATAGGGCCGGCAAAAGGCATACCGGAACAAGCCAGTGCTGCAGAGGCACCGATCATTGCAGGTATATCGGCCTGTATTTCAGGGTCCAGAGACATAACAGTGGCTATGACTTGAACCTCATTGCGAAAACCTTTGGGAAACAAAGGACGCAAAGGTCTGTCAATAAGTCTTGAGGTCAGCGTTTCGCTTTCTGCAGGACGACCTTCACGCTTGAAAAAACCGCCAGGTATTTTGCCGGCTGCGTAGGTACGTTCTTGATAATTAATTGTTAGCGGGAAAAAGTTAGCATTAGGGTTTGCTTCTTTTTTGCCAACCGCAGAAACCAACACGACAGTATCGCCTATGCTGATCATGATCGCCGCCGATGTCTGACGTGCGATCTCTCCGGTTTCCATCACGACTTCGTGATCACCCAATTGAAATTTTTTCGTTACTTGAGTCACTTTAATTCCTTAGTTTTGCTTGGTGGCCAACTAGCGGCGCAAACCGAGTCGTTTGATAAGGTCTTGATAGCGCGATTGATCTTTACGCTTCAGGTAGTCGAGCAATTTACGACGCTGATTCACCATTCGCAGTAAACCACGACGGGAATGATGGTCGTGCTTGTGCATCTTAAAGTGTTCGGTAAGGTGCGTGATTCGAGCAGTCAGTAAAGCAACCTGAACTTCCGGGGAACCGGTGTCTGCTTCATCACGCTTGTATTCTGTAATAATTTCGGCCGTAGTTTCGGCGCTTAAACAACCCATGTGTCATCTCCAATGATGAGAGTAAAATGCGTCACAATGTTACTGTGACTATTAAGGATCCAACCACCACTCATTGCAGTTGGCCTCCAATTATACGGACGGTTTCAAGACGTCCTTCAAAAACTTTTCCTAACCCCAGGAATTTCTTAGTGGGATCATAAATCCGTAACAGTTTATTAGCAGGCGCTGATAAATCCACTGCCAGCTCTGCTGTTGTATCGATCGCAGGCTTAGAGCCATTGCGAAACCGCATGGCGGTCTCTGCATCAAGGTCAAGCTTTGGCCAATCACTAATAACTTCATCTACCGCCATCAGTAATTGATCAGCATCAACGTGCGCTTGAATATCTTCAAGGGTGAACATTTTTTGTTGTTCAAATGGCGACACGGAGGTTCTGCGTAATCGGGTAACGTGTGCACCGCAGCCGAAGGAATCACCGATATCACGCACAATTGAGCGAATATAAGTCCCCTTTGACACTCGCAAACGCAAGCTGAATCTATCTTCGCTGAAGTCTAACAGAGTTATTTCACGCACGTTGATCGGACGCAACTTAAGTTCTGGAACGGCTCCGCCTCTGGCAAGCTTATGGGATCGTACCCCATTGTGTTTTATTGCCGAATAGATTGGTGGACGCTGCATAGAATCGCCAACAAACCCAGCAACGGTTTGTTCCATCTTAGCGTGGCTGATCTCGGGTACATCGCACTCGGCGATTATCTCACCGTCTGCGTCTTCGGTGTCGGTTGCTATTCCAAACAGACCATCAACCTCATAAGTTTTTTCAGCGTCGAGCAAATAGCCACACAATTTAGTGCCTTCGCCAAAGCAAATCGGCAACATACCGGTAGCTGAGGGATCAAGACTGCCAGTATGACCGGCCTTCTTTGCGCCAAAAAGTTTACGCACCTGCTGAAGCACACCGTTAGACGTACAACCGCTAGGTTTGTCCAGTAACAGTAATCCGTTCAACTCACGCAACGGTTAGCTACCCTGACTACCAGTGGAAGCTGAAGGTGTATCAGTCGCTGCTGTCATATCATCGGAAGCTTGGTCATCTAAGCCGTCATCTTCAGATGTGGTGTTGGTCAACACTGCGTCATTAATTAAAGTGGTAATTCGTGCCGCGTTTTCCTGCACTACGTCATACCGAAAGTTCAGTGTTGGAACAATTCGAAGCCGCATCTTGCTGCCAAGTTGCCTGCGTAAAAATCCGGCAGCTTTATTGAGGCCGGCAATCGCCGCTTCACGGGCTTCAGTATCACTATCGAGGTCAAAAGTAGAAACAAAAACTTTTGCACTAGACAAATCTTTGCTGAGTTCAACCCCGGCCACTGTTATGGTCGGGGGGACTCTTGGGTCTCTTACCTCTGAGCGAATCAGTACGGCTAGTTCACGCTGTATCTGATCTGCTACTCGATAACTACGCGGATAATCCTTTGCCACTTAGAGAGTCCTTGCCACTTCCTTGCGCTCAAAGACTTCAATCTGGTCACCGGGCTGTACATCGGTGTAGTTCTTCACACCAATACCACACTCGGTTCCCATCCTGACTTCATTGACATCATCTTTGAAGCGACGGAGTGATTCAAGCTCACCTTCGTAGATCACAATGTTTTCTCGCAATACTCGAATAGGAGCGCTTTTCTTAACCACGCCATCTTCAACCATCGAGCCTGCAATCGAACCAAACTTGGGTGATCTAAAGACATCGAGAACCTTAGCCATACCAATGATTCTTTCCTGAATTTCAGGTGGCAACATACCACTGGCCACTGCTTTCACACGATCGATTACTTCATAAATTACGCTGTCATAGTGCAATTCAATTTCTTGCTCTGAAATAACGCGTCGTGCGGTGTTGTCGGCACGAACATTAAAGCCGATCATTATCGCACTGGACGCCGCTGCAAGTTGTGCGTCTGATTCAGTAATGCCACCAACTCCACCAGCGATGACGCGAATAGTCACTTCATCTGTGGACATTTTCTCTAGTGAATCGCGAAGCGCTTCAAAACTACCCTGCACATCGGTCTTAATAACCAGATTCAAGGTGCTGGCCTTACCATCCTTCACTGATGAGAATACATCTTCAAGCTTAGCTGGTCGACGTTCTGCCAATCTGGCATCACGAGATTTCTCGTTGCGCAGTCCGGCAAGCTCTCTGGCACTACGTTCATCCTTCGAGACCAACATTCCCTGACCTGCATCCGGGGTGTTGGACAGACCAAGCACCTGTACCGGCGTTGAAGGCCCTGCGGTGTCTACCTGAGCACCGCTGTCATTAAACATTGCTCGCACACGACCATACTCTTTACCACAGACCATGATGTCGCCACGTTTCAGCGTGCCATTCTGGACCAGAACCGTAGCAACGGGGCCGCGTCCTTTATCAAGGGTCGCTTCAATCACAACGCCCTGTGCAGGACCATCTGAAGTTGCCTTGAGTTCTAGAACTTCTGCTTGTAATAACAGCGCATCAAGGAGGTCATCAACACCGTCGCCCGTCAACGCTGACACTGGTACAAACATGGTGTCACCGCCCCAATCTTCGGGGATGACTTCGTGCTTTGACAGATCATTTTTCACGCGATCCGGATCAGCACCTTCTTTATCCATCTTATTTACAGCCACAATCATCGGCACGCCGGCGGCACGAGAATGCTGCACAGCTTCTACCGTTTGTGGCATAGCACCATCGTCAGCGGCAACAACCAATACCACGATATCCGTTGACTGAGCACCACGAGATCGCATTGATGTAAAGGCTGCGTGTCCCGGTGTATCCAGGAAGGTGATTCGGCCCTTATCGTGATCAACGCTATAAGCACCAATGTGCTGTGTGATGCCACCAGCTTCGCCTGCAGCAACGCGAGCGGTTCTGATGTAATCGAGCAACGAGGTTTTACCGTGATCAACGTGACCCATAACAGTCACCACTGGAGGCCTGATTTCACCGCCTTCAGTCGCGGCATCCTTACCGGCAGATTTCTTAATGATTCTATTTTGCAGTTCTAGTTCAAGATCATCCGCTGAACTCATGTTAGCGCGATGCCCCATCTCTTCCACAACCAGCACTGCCGTGTCTTGATCAAGCATTTGGTTGATGGTTGCCATCACCCCCATACCCATCATGATCTTTATCACTTCACCAGCTTTCACCGCCATGCGATTGGCCAGCTCAGCTACGGTTATCGTGGCAGGTACATCAACGTCGCGAATTACAGGTTCAGTCGGCATGGCAAAACCATGCTTAGCCTCAATGGCGCGGTTAATTTCACGACGCGCACCACGCTTCTCGCGCTTACCACCGCGACCACCGGAAACTCGTAATTCTTTTCGACCGCCGCCGCCAGCACCGGCTGATTTACCACCGCGGCCACGCCGACCGCCTTTTCCGCCACTGTTTTCAGCGGGTGGTGGTCCGGGTGCAAATGTCTTCTCACGTTTTACCGGAGCAGCCGCCACCGCCGCACTGCGTTTTTCGGCCTCAATACGTGCAAGGTCTGCTTCAGCAGCTTTTCGTGCAGCGTCTAGTTTGGCTTGCCCTGCGTCCACAACACCTTGCTGGAGTTCTGCCAGCGCAGCTTGTTCAACCGCCATTCGGGCCGCTTGAACTGCCACAGCGCGTGCTTCTTCTTCACGCTTTACGCGAATCTCTTCTTCAGCAGCGTGCTTGCGCTCGCTCTCAAGACGAGCCGCTTCATCCGCAGCGCTGGTATCTTCTACCACCACTTCTTCGTCAGCTTTCTGGTCGGCATTTTGATCAGCCTTCAAGGCCGCTTCAGCATCTGCCCTAATCGCTTCTTCAGCAACAGCACGCTCAGCTTCAAGCCTTGCTTCTTCCGCAGCAGCTAGTCGTTGTTTTTCGAGTTCTTTGGCTTTGGCTTCTAGAGCAGCAGCTTTGGCTTCCAGCTCTTTGGCTTTGGCTTCCAGCTCTTCAGCCTTTCTCGCAAGTTCAGGATCAGGAGCCGCGTCAGCTGTCTCTGCCACCGATGCCTCTGGCTCAGGCACAGCAGGTGCAGACGTGACCTCGGGGGCTGGGACAGACGTTTGGGCTGGTGCCGGCTCTGTTTCAACTGTTGGTTCTACCACCGGCAGAGATGGATCAGCCTGTTGTTGGCGCAATGCAGCCTGGCGGACCATTTCTTCACGGGCATCGTCGCGCTTGGCATAGGTTCTTTTGCCGCGCGTCTCTACGGTCACCGCTTTTCGTCCCGGACCACCGACTTTTATTTCACCACGCTTTTTACGGGAGAGCGTAATTTTGCTCGAGCCCAGCGTTTTCTTTTCGACACCATGGGATTGGCGCAGAAAGGTCAGCAGCTGAGATTTCTCTGAGTCCGCAATGGTGTCTTCAGCCGCACTTTTATCAACGCCGGCGTCTTTTAATTGTTCTAGCAGTTTGTCGACAGGTGTTCCCACTGTGTCGGCTAACTGTTTGACGGTGACTTCTGCCATAAGTTTTTCTCTACCCCCCGCTAGCTTCGGCTCCCGCCTCGACTACCTGTTCCTCTTCATCCTGGAACCAACTTTCGCGTGCCTTCATGATAAGAGTGCCAGCCGTTTCTTCATCCATACCATCAACGACCATAAGTTCATCAACCGCTAGATCAGCAAGATCGTCTACGGTAGTGACGCCGATTTCTGCCAGCGAAACTGCTAGCTCAGCACTAATACCTTCCATCGCCAGGAGCTCATCGGACGGATTCAGGTTCTTTATTTTTTGTTCGGTAACCAACGCTTGAGTTAACAACACATCTTGCGCTCTACTGCGTAATTCTTCCACCATCTCTTCGTCGAATTCATCGACATCAAGTAACTCTTGAGTGGGGACGTACGCTACTTCCTCAACACTAGTGAAACCTTCCTGCACCAGTATCGTTGCCACTTCTTCATCGACCGTTAATTGTTCGACAAACTTTGCAATTAAATCGCGTGCTTCAGTTTCGTTTTTCTCATCAGCAGCGCCTTCGTCCATGACGTTGAGCTCCCAACCAGTTAACTCACCAGCCAACCTTACATTCTGACCGCCACGGCCTATTGCCAGTGACAATTTATCTGCATCAACAACAATATCCATGCTGCCGTTGTCTTCGTCAACAATAATTGAAGACACTTCAGCCGGGGCCATAGCGTTGATCACATACTGAGCTGGACTTTCATCCCATAAAATTATGTCAACACGCTCGCCGGCTAATTCATTTGATACGGTCTGCACACGTGAACCACGCATACCTACACAAGCACCCACCGGATCCAGCCTTTTGTCATTGGATGTCACGGCAATTTTTGCGCGGCTGCCGGAGTCCCGTGCAGCGCCACGAATTTCTATAACGCCCTGTCCGACCTCAGGAACTTCAAGTTTGAAAAGCTCCATCAGAAATTCAGGTGAGGTGCGAGTGGCGAATAACTGAGGGCCACGAGCTTCCGCCTGAACCTCACGCAAGTAGGCTCGGAGCCTGTCTCCGGTACGCACTGCCTCGCGGGGGATCATTTCCTCACGGCGTATGTATGCTTCAGCGTTATTACCGAGGTCAATGTAGACACCACCTCGCTCGGTCCGCTTAACTATGCCCATGACTAACTCACCGACACGATCCTGAAAGGCATCTACTACACGGGCGCGCTCTGCCTCGCGAACCTTTTGCACAATAACCTGTTTTGCTGTTTGCGCTGCAATTCGGCCAAAATCTACTGATTCTATTTCGTCTTCAACCCAACCGCCTAATTCAAGCTCAGGGTCATCTTCTTTTGCTGCAGACAACGTAATTTGGCGCGTAGGAAACTCTTGATCGGCGTCGTCGTCGAGCACTTCCCATCTTCTGTAGGTGTTGTAGTCACCGGTTTCACGGTCGATGGCAACACGAACTTCTATGTCCATGCCGCTACGCTTACGCGTTGCAGATGCTAGCGCTGCTTCAAGTGCTTCGAAGATGATGCTTTCATCGACGCCTTTCTCGTTAGAAACCGCGTCTACGACAAGCAGTATTTCTTTGCTCATAGTTGCCAAACCTTCATTGCCAAATCAGCTATACGCTGTTCTAAGCTATCCAAATTGCGGTACCACATTCGCACTGTCTATATCTCGAATCGTGAGCTCGTGCGTGTCGTTGTCAATCTCAAGCGCAATCTGTTCGCCATCAACACCGGTTAACACGCCTGTAAAATTACGCCGTCCGTCCTGCGGTACGGTTAAGCGTACCTTTACCGTTTTACCTATCTGTTGCTTATATTGAGACGATTCAAAAAGTGGCCGCCTCATTCCCGGTGAAGATACCTCAAGGCAATATTCACCAGCAATCAAATCTTCAACGTCTAGTCCAGCACCGACCATACTACTAACAGTGGCGCAGTCGTCGACGGTGATCCCTTCCTCTCGATCGATATAAACCCGAAGTGTCAGGCCTGAATCACTTTGCCCCAATGCCGCCCCTACAAACTCGTAGTTGAGGGCGTCTATAATCGGAGAGATAAAATTCAAAATTGCTTCTGGTGCCCGACGCATCCTGTTCCCACTTAAGTGGTCATAATATGCTGCCGCTGCAGTGCAGCTTCAGCCTGTTCAGCCTACTCGCCGAGTTGTAACAGTACTAGGTAGCGTAGGCCAATTAAAAATATATTGGCAACAAAAAGGCCCCATGAGAGGGGCCTTTCTGACAATCCTTGGTAGCGGGGGTAGGATTCGAACCTACGACCTTCGGGTTATGAGCCCGACGAGCTGCCAGACTGCTCCACCCCGCAACTGCGAACACGGATGATAGAAGCTATCGCTTCGGAATACAAGTTTTAATACTGTCTAATGTGGAATTTTGGTCAAATACTTTAGAACTGACAGAAATTAGGGCGTCTGTAGCTTTTGCCCTTCCAGAAGAGCACGTAGCAAGGGCCATTCAGGTGCGTGAGACTGTTCCTACTACATGTGGCCCATCCTTTATTAGGAATGGGTTACTCATAAGTAACACATGTAGTCGGTGAAAGATTGCGTGCCTGAGTGGGCCGCATAGCACTTGTTTTCTAATGGGCACTAGCTAGTGCCCATCCATAAACGAGCACTACTGCGGTCGCCACAAGCACACGATCTTTCACCTTCTACATATAGTCATTTAAGAGCGACTAGACTCCCACATGTAGTAGGCAAAATCTCATGCACTTGTGACAAACTCGCTGCGCGCTCTTTACGGATGAGCACTAGCTCGGGCTAGGCGTGTACGCCCCGCGAGCGGTGCGCTGCTAGTTTGGAGCAAGAAGTGGCACTTAAG
>JALZUX010000105.1 GCA_023301405.1 Granulosicoccaceae bacterium
GTTAATGGCAATTGAAGTGGGGGGCTAAGGCCTCTGTGGTGTTGGCAATATTTTTTGCGCGATGGTGTGCTTTTTATTGCGGTTTGCGGGCAGGCGCTTTTCAGGTGATTTCATAAAGAGATAGCAGTACGGCCTGTTTTAATCGGGCGCCAGTGCCAACAAAAAGTGCCTTGTTGACCCAGTCATAACGCGTATCACCGGTTTCCAGTCTGGCGTGTGTGCGCATGTAGTAACTGTCTGGAGAAACATCTTCACCGGTAGCGATTGCACTCAGTATTTCGGCCGAGCCATGACGATAGCCAAAATTGATGATTTCGATAATCGCATTGTCATCAGTTTGCAAGGCATAGCGGGTGTCGAGTTCGGCCAGCCCCTTGTCGAAAACGGTCTGCCAATCTGCACCAAGGTTAAGCAGGTGACCATTGATCCTATCGCCGGTGACCGTGCCGCCAACAATGGGTATTATTCTACGCTGACCGGCACGGCCCGGGCCTAATTCTATGATTGGGGCCAGATCAACACAGATGTCACAAACATGGTTTAGCGCTGGTGGCTTTAGAATCATAGTTTTGGAGTCTCAGCGGTTAGTTTGTCGGGGGCGCACTACATAGCGCAGCTATTGCAAAAATGTAGGTATCTATTCAGTTCGTTTTTCTGATTCATACCTGATTTTGGCATAAATATAGGGTGTTGTGACTATTCCGGCCGCGCCTGCCGTGTTTGTGGGGTAGGTATTTGAGCACGAACGACAGCGCCCACGGACGCGATAGGTGCGCTCCGAATAGTGACAGATTTAGAACGGCAAGATCTGTCCAGATTGCACTAATTTAAGGGCATCGTGCATGCTGTTACAAACCCGGTGCTGAAGTTTCAACAGATCTTTCGAAGGGCCTACCAGGTTAGGTATCTGAATAACGTTTAAACCGGCAGCATGTGCCGCACGCACACCGTTGGCTGAGTCTTCTATGCCCACAGAACGTGGTAAATCTGCACCAATCGCGTCGGCGGCTTTCAAGTAAATATCAGGGAACGGTTTACTTCGTGGTACCTGATCACCGCATACCACAACAGGGAAGTAATCCCGTATGGCCGAATTAATCAGTTTTTTTTCACCGTCGACTGTTTTTGACGACGTAGCAACGGCGCGCTTTATATTGTTGTTTTTCAGCCAGTCCAGCATTTCCTGCACACCGGGCAGTAGCACGGGAGGTTCTATTTCTATCGATCGATGGTAACGCGCGTTCCAGTCTCGGCGGAACGCCTTGGCGTTTATATCAGGCTCTAGCTGATCTGCCAGTCGATTGCGGTGTGCTTCTTCATTGCAACCCACCAGTGATAAGAAAAGATCGGTTTTGCCTTTAAGGCCGTAATCCGCAGCGGTGTCGTGGAATGCTTTTTCTGAATGTCGCTCTGTATCAATTAGAAGGCCATCTAAGTCGAAGATTACGGCGTCTAGGTTCATCGGTTGTTCCTATTGGTGGTCATAAGCCGGTGGGCAGTTTGTCAAATGGCGAGGGTATGTCTTGTTGAGCAGGGTTTCACAGCCTGCGACCAGCGTTGATAAATGAATAAGCTGTGGCGCTCATAGAATAATATGGCGTGCAAGTGTTCATGCGTTTTTTGTTGTGCTAGCAAACGTTCAATCGCCTCCTTACCAGAATTACCTTCCGTTGGTACGTGCATGGTGATGGCCAGAGCGCCTGCCCCTCAGCCTAACGACTGGCGGCTTCAGGAGTTTCTTGCTGAGCGATCGTTGCCAGAAAAGTACCGCAATAGCAATCGCCCCCGCCGGTGGGGTCGACCTCCGTAACCGGATGAGCGCTAAATGATATTTGGTTTTCAGGCGTGTAGATAGTTGATCCCTCTCGACCGCGTTTTAAGGCAACAAACTCAGCTCCTGTCACCAGCAGTGTGTTGATTATTTGTTTTTCTGTTTGTTGTGGATATAAAAATTGTAGATCACTGGTGCTTGGTTAAAGATGAACTCGACCAGTAATGCGTCAATGCCATGATGGTTGGTGGTGTCATAAGGTATAGGTGAGTGGTAGGCGGCAAGCGGCTGGTGTTGCTCCGGTTACACTATACCTAAGCGATGTAAGGCTCATCGTTATCAGTGCTACAGTGATATAAAACTCTCTTCAGCATTGGTGTTTGCCTGACTATCGTTTTAACAATGTGACACTTGGTGACATCCTCCAACGGAAATGCTGAGACGACTGTTCAAGGAGGTTTCGGGTTTTGCGGGGTGGCTGGGCCGCGGTTAGTTGAGTGGCCGCAAAGGGATGCTCGGGAAGTCGCTGTTGATCCCGAGTTTAATGCCCGTGACAAAGCGGCTGGCTCGGTTGTTGATTCGCCATCATGTCGTTAAAAGAACTTTGTGCAGCGGTGGTGCACCTTCTATTCTTTTTGCTGATCAAGGTGGTTTGTAGCCTGATTCGCACTTTGCCCCGGTGTGCCAAAAAACCTTGCTCTGTCGGGGCCTTGGCAGTTCGTCGTTTTGAATCTAAAAGTTGTTATGGGCGCTGGAAACGACCCTACATTAATGTGGGTTTCTATAGTAAAGTGCAGGGGGTGCGCACCGATCACAAGTCAACGGTGCACGCTAACGGTGTCGTCGTCATGACGGCAGTGTAGAATCTCTGCAAACAACCATTGCGCTCGGCGCGAAAAGCGTTGATAAATGACCGTGTCAGCATCGGTCCTCCAGTACTTTGTCAGATAGCATAAGGTCAATCGGCATAGGGTAAACCGCACCGCCAGCGGGTTCTTCGCCTATTCTTCTAGTATTCGCGTATCAATTTGAGAGCAACAACATGGCAGTTATCGATTTGGACAACGTCAGAAAAGACGCCCAGGCAAATGAGTGGGGGCCGGGCAATTCGTCAAATTCCCCAAGTGGTCCACCTGATCTTGACGAAATCATCAGAGATCAGAAAAAGAAGATCGAAAATATATTCGGTGGCAAGCGCGGTGGCGGTGGCAATGGTGGCGGTTCCGGTAACTCCGGTGGTGGGTCTGGCGGAAGCGGTGGTGGTCTAAGTCTACCCGGTGGATTTTTACAAGTACTAGGGTTGCTGGCCTTGGTCGCCATTGGCTTGTTTATTTATACCGCTTATTACACTGTGCCCAGTGATTCGGTAGGGCTGGTAACGCGCTTTGGCAAATACCTGAAAGAAGAGCCTGCCGGTCTTCATTTCAAGGTGCCGTGGGGTGCTGACGAGGTCATCATTGTGCCAGTGAAGCGCCAGTTGAAGCAGGAATTCGGCTTTTCTACTGCCGGTGCCACAAATCGTAGCCAGACCCGCACAGATCCGCAGGCACAAAGCCAGATGGTGACCGGTGACCTGAACGCTGCGCTGGTTGAATGGGTCATTCAGTACCGTATTGAAGACCCGAGAAAGTATATGTTTGAAGTTCGCAATCCAGGTGAAACATTGCGTGATTTGTCAGAATCTGTCATGCGTGAAGTTGTCGGAGACAGAACCGTTGACGAAGTAATCACCATTGGGCGTCAGGAAATTGAAGACGAAGCACTAGTGAAAATGCAAGAACTCACTACCAAGTACGGTATCGGGGTCAGTATTGACCAGGTGCAACTTAAAAATATTAATCCGCCACGCCCGGTACAGGAATCGTTTAACGAGGTAAACCAGG
Source organism: Granulosicoccaceae bacterium (assembly GCA_023301405.1). Classification (GTDB taxonomy): domain Bacteria; phylum Pseudomonadota; class Gammaproteobacteria; order Granulosicoccales; family Granulosicoccaceae. Next base: position 3,655 of record JALZUX010000105.1, read on the forward strand.
CGCAGCAGGAAAAAGAAAGCCTGATCAACGCAGCACGTCGTGAGTACAACAAAGTTGTGCCACTGGCAGAAGGTGAAAAGGATCAGCGTATCAGAGCAGCAGATGGTTACCGTTTGAAGCGTATTAACGAAGCAGAAGGTGACGCGGCAAGATTTAACGCGGTACTGACTGAATACCTGAAAGCCCCGGAAGTTACGCGCCGCAGGATATACATAGAAACCTTACAAGAAGTATTACCCGGACTGGAATCAAAAGTAATAATGGATGACCAATCACAAGAAGTTCTACCATTGCTGCCATTAGGCAACAAGGGGCTGATTCAATGAAAGCGTTCATCATCATAGTAGTTGCGGCGTTATTTATACTGATCTCTAACTCAGTCTACAAAGTGAACGAGACTGAGCAAGTCATCATTACTCAATTTGGTAAACCGGTTGGTGAAGCAGTGACCGAAGCCGGGTTGAAGTTCAAAGTGCCGTTTGTTCAGAAAGTAAATCCGATAGAAAAACGCATACTCGAGTGGGACGGTAACCCAAGCAACATGCCGAC
>JALZUX010000106.1 GCA_023301405.1 Granulosicoccaceae bacterium
GCTGCGGCGTCATCGCGCTCATTGGTCAAAGCAGCGGTTGTTTCTTCAAGTGTTTCAACTGTTGCTTGCAGGTCAGTTCCCGATTCACGCTGGCGCTGCAATGCACTTTGAACCGAAGCGACTTGATTCGTCAGCGCTGACACCTGCCCGGCAGACGCATCTCGTTCAGTCGATACCAGCGCCATGTTCTCGTCGAGCGACGTGACGGTTCCGTTCAGTTCATCCACCAAGGCCTGCTGTTCCGCCAGTTCAGTTTGAAGCGCTACCGCCTTGGCCTGCAATGCAGATACTTCATTTTCAGCCATTTCCGCATTATCGACGGCTGCCCCTTCAAGCTCAGTCACTTTCGACAGTGCCGCATCACGCTGCGTTGTCAGAGTTTCAAGCTCTGTTGCCAATGAACCGCGAATATTTTCGTGCTCAGCCAAAACGATATTGCGCTCCGTTTGAAGTGCTGCCAGCGTCTCTTTGTGCGCCGTTACTGCCTGGTCTAGCTCTGACTCAAGCCCTGCGGCTTTTGCATCCAGCTCAGCTACCTGAGTGTTCAATTGCTCAACCTCAGCAGCAGCCTCATCACGCGCTGTAGAAACCAAACCAAGCTGACCCTGCAAGTCAGTGAGAGATAAATCCAGTAATCCCAGTTTGCCTTGCGACTCAGCACCAACAGATTGCGCCTCTTCAAGCTCAGAATTCAAAGCCGCAACCTGTTGTCTTAGCGCATCGGTATCAGCATCCCCGGCTTCTTTGTCAGCGATTAGCTCCTGCACTCTTGCAGCCAATGCATCGCGATTATTAAGGAGCTCATCACGCTCCGTTGTTGTGGATTCAATAGCCGCGTTTGCAGCGCTTAGCTCGTCGTTGGTGGTCGCTAAAGATTCTTCCTGCAGGCCAAGCGTTGATTCTGCTTCAGCGACTTTCCCTTGCGTTGTTTGCAACTCAGCATTCAGGGCTTGTAGCTTTTGCTCCAAGGCTTCTGCTTCTGCCTGCGCGACGGTGTTGGCTGTTTCAAGACTCACCACTTGCTGTTCAAGCTCAGTGACCTTAGATCCAAGCGTCGACACTTCACCATCACGCAGTGCCAGTGTATCGGCCGCCTCACCTTGCAAGCTTAACATCGCCGCTAACTGATCCTGCAGACCGGTTGAGTTCGCAGCCAAACGATTAACCTCGGTCTGGCGACCAGCTTTTTCGTCTTCAATTACCTGACCTGCGTCTGCCAGATTCTGTTCAAGCCTGGCATTATCAGCATTGGCTTCTGCAAGTTTACCCTCAAGCTCTTCGGTACGCAGCTGCGTGCTGCCTAGTTGCTCTTGAAGCTCTGCACCACTCGCGGTGAATTGCTCTAACTCAGCTTTACGCGCCGCCTGCTCTTCAGCCAAAGCTAACACTGACTGATCAAGCGCTTCCTGCAATTCTGTACCAGCCGTCGTAACCACAGCCAACTCTGACTCTAGCTCTGCCAGCTTAGGAGTAACAGTATCTAGTTGCTCCTGAAGCGCACCACCAGCAGCAGTGCTTTGCTCGAACGCAGATTTCTGCGCCGCCTGCTCTTCAGCCAAGGCTAACGCTGACTGCTCAAGCGCTTCCTGCAATTCTGTACCGGCCGTCGTGACCACAGCCAACTCTGACTCTAGCTCTGCCACCTTAGGAGTAAGGCTGTCTAGCTGCTCTTGAAGATCCGTATTAATTGTTGTCAATTCAACATTTTGAGCAACGGCATCATCCATGGCCACCGTTACTTCATCAACCTTGACCCGCAAGGCATCAGCCTCAGAAGTTTGCCCTGAACTTGTTTCATCATTAAGTGCCACTGCAGCATCAAGCTCTGATTGTAAGCGCTGATTGTCTTGCCGCGCCGCCTCCCGCTCACTAACGGCTGTATCTAACTCAGCCTGCATATCATTAACAGCTTCTGCTGACTTATCCTGTTCAGTGGTGGCGGTTTCAAGTAACCCTTGCAACTGCTGTATCTCAGCTGACGACCCTTCGGCCGCCTGAAGCTCAAGCGATTGCGCTTTCGACGCTGCCAGCTCTGCGTTTGTCCCTTCCAAATCACTTTGCAAACCGGCGATTTGGCCATTTGCAGAATCAAGTTCGGCGGTTAAGCTTGCCGCTGTAGCGCTAAGCTGTTCAGCTTCTGCCTTCGCCGCGTCAAGGTCTTCTTGCAGCGCTGAAGCTGTGCTTGCAGCAAGCTCTGATTCAGAGCGCACACCTTGAATTTCCTGCTGCAGATTAGAATTTTCTTCTACAACTACACGACCTTGCTCGGTATCGTTACAGTACTTAACCGTACCCAGCAACAGCGCGCCAAGTAACAGAAAGGGTAGCGCGATACGGGCCAGCCACGACGAATCGGACTCAGCGGCAACAGCAGCAGCAGCAGGGGGCGCTGCTACTGACCTGCTAGCAGTCGGTGATGCTACAGCTCGATCGGGCGCATTTTGAACCACCGGATCCACACGACTGTCCCGATACACCGGATCACTCGATTGCCGGTTAGATTCAAATAGCTGTGTGACACCTTCAGGGTGATCAACGCAATCGCTATGAATAAAATGATGCTTCAGCACGCCTAGTACCCCGGGCGTGGCATAACCCAGAACATTTTCAGCTTCGATCTCCGCAAGCCCTGAACTAGCACTAAGCTGCTTGACCATGAGGTGCTTATTTTCTTGGCCGATGATACCGCTCAGGACGGTATTGCCTTCCAACATGACCTCATTGGGATCACGATCTTTAAGCACTGCGCGCGGGTCCTTGGCAATGTTTTCATCGCCACGACAAATAGCGTCGTACAGCCGATCACGCCCCTGAGCATTATTTGCTGTTGAAAAAAAACTATCAAGAATACTGTCAACCGAACTTTTAACAGCTGATCCAAGCTGCTCGGTTTCACGCCCTAGTATCTTAGCGACGATACGATTCGCAGGCCGCCCGAATTGATCATGTACTAATTTAATTAATTGGCTATTCATATTTTTTAGTTCAACGATTACCGCCGATTTCCTCTCGTGTTCGCGCCTGGTACCATAGTAAAGCTCTGGCGATCTTTTAATCAAGCGTAAGGCAAATCGATGTGAATTTGGTTAAAAGTTTTCGCAACTTCATCCTTAGATAGTGAATCATTCACGCCAAACACAGAATGGCAATTAATTAGTATCAATTAGCTAACAAGCGTTAATCAAACGACACTTCAATTTTGGCAATACTAGCGTAAAGAAATCGTTACAAGAACCAATTCATGACTGACCGCCAGATCACAGCCAACACAACAGTCCTTATTAAAGGGTGGTGATCACTTAAAAAAGCTTCATTTATTGGTTAAATAAGGCAGAAAGACGCCTTGATTTGCTGTTCCCATTTATAAAAGCTACTGATAGCAACCCCAATCTCACAAGGCAATCTC
>JALZUX010000107.1 GCA_023301405.1 Granulosicoccaceae bacterium
GGACACAATACCGATACCCGAATACCGTCATCTCGGTGGGTAATACTTAAAGACTCTGCGAACCCTATGGCCGCATGTTTTGTTGTTGAATAGGCTGCGTCACCTATTTGGCTTAGTAGCCCTGCAGCCGATGCTACGTTTAACAGGTAGCCTTCGCCACGTTCGATCATTGAAGGCAACACAGCTCTGGCGGCGTACACATGCGCCATCACATGGATTTCCCAGCTGGTTTGCCAAACTTCATTACTGGCAGAGGCTGAGTGCTCCGGCTCACCGAAAAATACACCGGCGTTGGAACAGAAAAGGTCAATCGCTCCAAACCGCTTTTCAACCTCTGCAACCAGGTGCTTGATATCGGCCTCTTTGGTGACATCACATTGCACGGCATGACCATTGATTTCAGCTGCAGTAGTTTGAGCCAACTGATAATCTAAGTCTGATACAACAACATTGGCCTTCACGGCTGAAAACCGCCTGGACAAGGCACGGCCAATACCACTACCGCCTCCAGTTACTACCACATTCTTATTTTCTAGCTTCACAACCTACCCTTGTTTGAGACCATGTCATCATTGCTGTTACTTGATAACCGTTCATGAATACCCACGAAAATGATGATTTAAAGTTCTGATTTATTCGCTGATACCGTACAATCGCCCTATGCCTGAATCAGCCCCCTGTCAATTAAAATACGCGAGACAACCCCATTAACCAACACTCGTCTTCTACCGATCTGGTCATTGAGCTTCAAGACATCCACAAAAGCTATGATCACATTGATGTGCTTAAGGGGATAAGCCTGACCGCCAAACGCGGCGATGTCACCGCCCTGATCGGGTCTTCAGGCTCGGGCAAAAGCACCTTATTGCGCTGTGTGAACCTACTAGAAGTGCCGCAGCGTGGCGAAATCATTTTTCAGGGTGATCAGGTCAAGTGGGCAAAAAAGTTTGGCAAGCGACTGCCTACCGATAAACATCAAATCAGGCGCATGCGCACCAACCTTTCAATGGTTTTTCAACAGTTTAACCTGTGGGCACATATGACCGTGCTGCAAAACGTTATCGAAGCACCTATATCAGTTTTGAAACGTAATCCGACTGACGCAGAGCTTTTGGGGCGCCAATTGCTCGATAAGGTTGGGATCGGCGACAAATGGGATCAATACCCGTCACAGCTATCCGGCGGCCAACAACAGCGGGCTGCTATCGCGCGCGCATTGGCAATGGAACCTGTCGCCATGCTGTTTGATGAGCCTACCAGCGCTCTAGATCCCGAATTGGAAGCAGAAGTCGTACGGGTAATCAAAGCCCTGGCCGAGGAAGGCAGGACCATGTTGATTGTTACTCACGACATGAAAATGGCCTATGACGTCGCCGATCATGTTATTTTTCTGCATGACGGTGTTATCGTGGAGCAAGGCACGCCAGAACAAGTGTTCAATCATACGCAGTCGGAGAGACTGCAACAATTTCTGCAATCCACGGGCTCTCTCGCTTAAGGGCTTGTATTCATCACCTCTGTTAGGAGAACCGCTTGAAAAACTTAACCATATCCGTATTGGCCGCCGCTTTCATCAGCGCGCCGGCATTCGCTGACACCGTTAGATTAGGCACAGAGGGCGCATACCCTCCATTCAACTTCGTTAATGACTCCGGTGAAATCGACGGTTACGAACGTGCTGTTGGCGACAAACTCTGCCAACTCGCTGAACTCGAATGCACCTGGGTGAAGAACGATTGGGATTCTATTATCCCCAATCTGGTATCCAGCAACTACGATGTCATCATCGCCGGCATGAGCATTACCGCTGAGCGCGAAGAAGTCATCGACTTCACCCAAGACTACTACCCGCCGGATCCAAGTCGCTTTATCGCGTTGGCCGGCTCTAAAGACGACGCAGTGAACGGCATTGTGGCCGCTCAGGTCTCCACTTTGCAAAGCAGCTACGTGGCCGAGTCATCAGCCACACTGGTTGAATTCGCCACACCCGATGAAACCATCGCCGCTGTTAAAAACGGCGAAGCCGACGCCGTGCTTGCAGACGAGGGCTTTTTAACCAAGTACGTTGAAGAAAGTAACGGTGAATTGATCTTTCTTACCCCTTCAGTGATGCTTGGCGCTGGCGTTGGTCTTGGTTTACGCGAAAGTGATGCCGAGCTAAAAGACAAGCTGAACGCTGCTATTGACACTATGAAAAAAGACGGGTCGCTCAACGCGCTTCTCGCCAAATGGTTTCCCAACTTAGAATCACCTTACTAAGGCCATTAAAACCAAGGCTCGATCGCGAGCCTTGGCACCTTCTACCTCTCCTTACCCAAAGCGTGTAACTAGCGCTTAAGCTCAGGCCACAATTCTTGATGGAATACTGCGTTGACCCCTCAGCCCTCGAAGGCTGGCGCTGGCTTTCCTGCTATCTAACCACGCCCAAACACCAATTTTTCTATATCAGTTTCCTTACCGTCCTTGCGCTGCTATGTATTACTGCCCCAGTCACCCTGCTGATGGGTTTTGGTGGTGCAATGGCCCGGCAGTCATCATTTCCTCCATTACGGTGGTTTGGGACTGTATATACCAGCATGGTACGAGGTGTTCCCGATGTGATTTTCTTTTTGTTTGTGCCAATCGCACTGGACCAACTGGTCGAATTTGTTCGACATAAAATCAAGTGCCCTGAAATCACTGAATCAGTCTTTCGCGGCAATGAATTTGTGGTTTGCAGCGCGGCAAAAATGCCACTGCAAGACGCCGCACAATGGGTGCACCAGAGTTGGAATTTTGTTTTAGCAGTCATTGCCTTCTCAATTGTATTCGGGGCGTTTGCAGCCAACACCATATACGGTGCTCTGCAGGCTGTGCCTGAAAATCAGCTGGAAACCGCTCGCGCTTACGGATTGACCGAGCAGCAAACTTTTCGTCGTATACACGTACCGCAAATGTGGACTTATGCCTTACCCGGTTTATCAAACTTGTGGATGATCTTAATCAAGGCGACACCTTTGTTGTTTCTATTAGGCATTGAAGACATCGTCTACTGGGCACGCGAACTGGGAGGCTCAAAAACAGCTTACTTTACCTACCCTCACCCGGACTGGCGGCTCTGGTATTTTTTAGCGTTATTGATGTTCTATTTATTCCTTACCTGGCTGAGCGGTAAAGTGTTTGACAAATTAAATCAGAAATACAGCCATCATCACTTTGGCAGTGATCAACTTAAACCTATTAAGGCTGGTTAATGAGTTGCACAGACACCATTGCCGCCTATGGCTTGCGTTCAATCGGGATTGGCGAGCGTCTTCTACCCAAGTCAGACATATCTGTCTGCGAGCAAGTAGTACTTATTGGTAGTGGCGTAATTTGGAACCTCTACTTCGCTATTCTTGCGGTAATACTAGGGTTTTTCTTTGCCACAGCCTTGGCCATGGCTCGCAGTAGTAATTATTTATTAGTGCGTAAACCGGCTGACTTTTTTGTTTTTCTGTTTCGCGGGTCACCGCTGTTTATCCAATTTTTCTTTGCCTATGAACTGTTTTCGCTATTGCCGCGAGCCGGCGTTGATATTCCGCTGGGCTTTGACACCATAACCCTGCAAACCAGCGCATTAACCAAAGCGTGGCTGGGAGCATTGATTGTTTTGTTTCTAAACACCTCTGCCTATAGTGCAGAAATATTCTACGGTGCATTAAAAGCGGTGCCCAAAGGTGATATTGAAGCCGCTGATGCTTTCGGTATGAGCGGCTTCACCAAGTTTCGAAAAGTCACTTGGCCGACTTTGCTACGATTGGCATGGCCGTCTTACACCAACGAAGCCATTTTTCTGTTTCATGCAACGGCGTTAGTGTTCTTCTCGGGGTTTCCCGCATGGCGCCAGAAAGGCGATGCCTTGTACTATGCCAGCTACTTTGCCGAAAAAACCTTTAATCCGTTTATTCCCTACCCGATCGCTGCAGCCTATTTTATTCTTTTCACGTTAATTATTATTCTGTTGTTTGGTGCAATCAATAGCCACCTGAACCGTCATATCAACCCGGCCAACAGAACAAAAATCAAATACAAACCACAGTTGATTCGCTGAGCCTGCAAAACTATCGTACGGTGTTTTCCATCTGGTTTGCTGAACCAAACTTCACTGCCTCACCGGGCGCTTTACGACATAATCTGTTTGTATCAAAACCCCAATGATTCAAGTGCCTTGGCTGCCTAAGCAGCAAGGCTAAGAACAGGTAAGCAAGGGCCAGATGATCACCATCGCCTGAGAGTGGTATACCGGACTGGTAATACGGAAAAAAACCGAATCCGTGCCATAATTAGTGAGTAACGTTAAGGCGCGAAAAAATGCCCAAATCAACCGATTCACTAAAAATTGCCCTGCTGCAGCATATTCCTACACCGAATGATATTACCGCTGCGCTGGACCGGCTTGACCAAAACGCCGCACTTGCTGCCGCTGACGGGTGCGCTTTACTACTGGTACCAGAGGCCAGCATCACAGGCTACAACATTGCGCTGGCGACAATGCAACAGATCGCTCTGCCAGCGTGCGGCAAAACCACTGAAGCCATCGCCACTATTTGCAGCAAATATAAAATAGCCATCGCTTATGGATTCGCTGAAAAAGACGGTGATAGCTATTTTAATTGTGTTCAACTTATCGATAAAAATGGCAACATCGAAGGCCATTATCGCAAAACACACTTGTGGGGTGATCTTGACCGACAGCTATTTTCCGCCGGTGATTCATTTTCGTGCAACGCTGATTCAACACTGGCCACTATCGACGGCTGGAAAATTGGTTTCCTGATCTGCTATGACATTGAGTTTCCAGAATCCTGCAGGCAGCTTGGCCTTGCCGGTGCTGATCTCATACTTACGCCCACAGGCCTCATGCAACCATGGCGTGAAGTGGCAGAGAAAGTCGTGCCTGTAAGAGCCTATGAAAACCAACTGTTTATTGCCTACTGCAACTATTGCGGCGACGAAGGAGACATAAGCTACGAAGGTCGAAGTTGCATTGCAGGACCAGACGGCACAGACCTGGCCAGAGCCGGCCAGGCTCCTGCTATGCTAACAGCAACACTCGAGCGTAAAGCCATCACTGACGCCCGGGCGGCATTGCCATACTATCGTGATCGCCGTCCCGAGCTATACTCAGCGTTATAAACATATGGCATTACATCGCTATGTAAACCACACCGACAAACGCACAGCAGTCAATTTATGAAGCAAGCCCCCGTCACCGTCTTCGGACCCGACTTCCCATTCGCGTATGACGACTGGATAAAACACCCTGAAGGCTTGGGCAAACTACCCACTGAACATCACGGCACCGAAGTGGCCATTATCGGTGCGGGCGTATCGGGTATGGTAGCGGCACATGAACTAATGAAGTTAGGCCTAAAACCCGTGATCTACGAAACCGGGCGCATGGGCGGCAGACTTAGATCAGCACATTTCCCGAACGCTGATGGCATAGTTGCTGAACTAGGGGGCATGCGCTTTCCAAAATCAGCCACAACGTTTAATCACTATACCGACCTACTTAAGCTACCCAAAAAGCCATTTCCAAATCCGTTGACAGCCGCCGCCGGCAGCACGGTGATCAACCTTGCCGGCAAGTCAGATTACGCCGAAACCATGGCTGACCTGCCACAGATGTATCACGAAATCGCCAACGCATGGGACGAAGCACTTGAATCAGAGGCTCACCTGGTAGAGCTTCAACAGGCAATCAAAGATCGTGATTCGCAGCGAATAAAATCACTGTGGGACCCATTAGTTATCGCTTGGGACGATCGTACCTTTTATGACTTTCTTGCCGCCGCACCGTCTTTTCGAAAACTCGATTTCCATCATCGGGAGATATTTGGTCAGGTTGGTTTTGGCACCGGCGGGTGGGACTCAGATTTTCGCAACACCATGCTTGAAATTTTACGGGTTGTATTAACCGAGTGCGATAACGATCAGGACTTGATCGTTGGTGGGTCAGACCAGCTACCACGAGGACTATGGTCACACAGTCCTGATGACTGCACTCATTGGCCAGCAGAGACCAACTTAAGCCAACTGAACAATGGTGCTACACGTCCGGGTGTGGTGGGTCTTAAACGCCATAGTGATAATAAAATTACCGTGACTGACCAGTACCATAACGAACGCGAGTTCTCCGCTGTGATAGCCACCTGCCAAAGCTGGCTATTGACCACCGGCATCAATACCGAGGAATCACTGTTTTCACAAAACCATTGGATGGCACTTGACCGCACCAGTTATATGCAGTCCTCAAAGACATTTGTGATGGTTGATCGGCCGTTCTGGAAAGATATCGACCCCGACACCGGGCGCCATTGCATGAGCATGACGCTCACTGATCGCTTAACGCGTGGCACCTACCTGTTTGATAACGGTGATGACAAGCCTGCCGTTATCTGCCTGACATACACCTGGATGGCCGACGCACTTAAAATGCTGCCTCTGCCAGTGGAGCGCCGCGTAGAGCTAGCACTGGATGCACTGTCTAAAATCTACCCCGACGTAAATATACGCCAGCACATCGTTGGCAAGCCGATCACCATATCATGGGAAGACGATGAGAATTTTCTAGGTGCCTTTAAAGGCGCTCACCCAGGGCACTACCGCTACAACCGCCGTATGTATACCCACTTTATGCAGTCAGAAATGCCAACCGAGCAACGCGGGATCTTTATTGCCGGTGACGACGTATCGTGGACACCCGGTTGGGCTGAAGGAGCCGTACAAACCGCATTGAACGCTGTCTGGGGAGTAATGAATCACCTAGGTGGTAAATGTAGTGCAAATAATCCCGGGCCTGGTGATCTATTTGCTGATGTGCAGCCTGTTGATCTAGATAAAGGTATTTAAAAATAGCTGCCATCTAATGGCCATGAACTGACGCCTAGACTTAGGGAAAGCTGCCAGACGCCACTCACTGGCAACACCATCATTGATAGATGATTAGCCCTTATCCTACACGTGCAATCCTATTATTTTTCCCCTATAGCAATCAGTATTTTCAGAAAACGAGATGCAAAAGCCCGTCGGTAAAGCACCAGCGACACCAAAACAGTCGCACCAATAAACAACCAGGGGTTTAAAAACCAAGCCGCTGCCGCCAGCGCGAAAAAATAAGAGTTTAAACCGGTAGTAAAATGCCTAGCCCCAAGTGTGTGTAACCGGCCGATATTGACGGCGTAGTTTTCACAATATTCCCGCACCTGATCATGGTCTGCGGGCTCACTTGCCACTGCATTAGATGCTCTATGAACTCTTTCAACTGATGCATCCGGTGACGCACCAATAAGCACCATGACATAGTTAAAAAGGCGATAACTCCAAGCAAACTTAAAGAAAGAAAAAATAAAAATAAACATCACTAACATTACTTTTATTTCCCAGGCAGTTCTGGAAGTGTTAGTGGCAAACGGCAAATCACCCAGCATTATCATGGCTTGATCTGATGCCCCTAAACCAGCCATTAAACCACCAATAACCAGTATTGTGGTTGACGCAAAGAAAAGCACGCCATATTGCAACGAGTTTTGAATGAGCGGGTCAACCATTTTTGGTTCGCGGTGAATCATGTTATGCATCCACTTCTCGCGGTAGCCAGCCATCTGGGCTGAAATAGTTTTGCATGCCCAAGGGGAATAGTTAATTACCCAATGATGAGTTAGCCACGAAAAGCAGAAAAACGCGAAGGCGATCAGGTCGATCGTTGCAAACCCAGAGTTCAGTGCAAAAGCATTCATTAAGAAAGATAAACCATATTAGAAAGTGGCGCTTTTTGGTGCTCGCGGATACGGTATGGCATCGCGTATGTTTTCCATTCCTGTGACGTAGTTAATCAGCCGCTCGAAGCCAAGGCCGAAACCCGCATGCGGTACCGTGCCGTAGCGACGCAGATCCCGGTACCACCAAAGTTCATCTTTAATACCTTGTGCCTCAAGTTTTGCATCAAGCACATCAAGCCGCTCTTCGCGCTGACTGCCACCTATTATCTCACCGATACCGGGTGCAAGCACATCCATAGCCGCTACTGTTTTACCGTCATCGTTTTCCCGCATGTAAAACGCTTTTATATCTTTAGGGTAATTACGCAAGACAATGGGCTTACCAACGTGCTCTTCTGTCAGGAAACGCTCGTGCTCTGATTGTAGGTCTACACCCCACTTAACGGGGTATTCAAACTTCTTTTTACAACTGCTTAGTATGTCAATTGCCTCACCATATTCCATTTGCACAAACGGTGAATTAATCATTTGCTCTAATCGCTCTATACAACCCTTATCAACGCGTTGCGCAAAAAAAGCCATATCGTCAGCACAGTCATCTAGCACTTTGGTAAACAGGTATCGCAGCATGTCTTCTGCCAGAGCGGCATTTTCATCAAGACCGGCAAAAGCGATCTCCGGTTCGATCATCCAGAACTCTGCCAGGTGCCGACTGGTGTTAGAATTTTCTGCACGAAAAGTAGGTCCGAACGTATACACCTTTGATAACGCCAACGCGAAAGATTCAACGTTTAGCTGACCTGACACCGTCAGAAAGGTTTCAGCCCCGAAAAAGTCTTTTTCAAAATCAGTTTTACCGTCCTTACCAACAGGTAGATTTGCCAGATCAAGGGTACTGACCCGAAACAGTTCACCTGCCCCCTCGCAATCACTGCCAGTGATGATTGGCGTGTTCACCCAGTGAAACTCACGCTCATAAAAGTAATTATGGACGGCGTTAGCCAGCGTGGTGCGTACGCGACTAATGGCACCAAATGCATTGGTTCTGGGGCGCAGGTGAGCTATTGATCGCAGATACTCAAAGGTATGACGTTTTTTAGCGACCGGATAGGTCTCTGGGTCATCAACCCATCCGACTACGACAACCCCGGTGGCTTGAATTTCAAACGCTTGACCGGCGCCCTCTGACTTCACCAGATCACCGGTAATTTCAACAGAACACCCGGCGGTGACCTTTAAGACCTCAGACTCATAGTTTTCCAGCGTATTTGGTACAACCGCCTGAATACCATCAAAACAAGAGCCGTCGTAAACGTTAACAAACGAGATACCTGCCTTCGAATCACGGCGGGTCCGGACCCAACCCTTGACTAAAATGCTATCACCAACGGCGGCTGCCGATGCAAGCACCTGCTTTACTGAATAATTATTGTTCATCGTATTGGCTCATTGGTAGGAGCTACTAAAAAGTATTATGTGATAATAGAGGTTTTTCAGCGCGTTTGAGTAAACCTTTGCTGCCGTGGCGACTTCGCACCGGCAGTGGATATTCTATATGGTATTGTAACCGCTTCTGAAGTATCCATTCCTGACAACAAGGATGGCATTAAGCAGAAGCGACTCAATATTGCCACCTAATTCCTCATTCCGCCAGCCACAATCGGTACCACACCATGAGTCTCTCTGCCCCGGTCAAGCGTCAGTTAAAACACACCCGACAAGTGACCTGCTGTGGTTACGCCAGAGATGACGGTCTGTGGGATATCGAAGCGCATTTACAAGACACCAAGACCGACGATATTCCCGCACAACACGGTGGCCGTTTATTTCCTAAAGGTGGCCCCATTCATGGGATGTGGGTCAGAGTCACCATCGACAGCAGCCTGCATGTGAAGGCCATCGAGGTTTCAATGGAGCATACGCCCTATAAGCAATGCGCCTCTATTGAAGCGGCCTTTCAGACCATTGTGGGTGAGCGCATCGGTGCCGGTTGGCGCAAGGTAATACACCAACGCTTAGGCGGGATAAACGGCTGCACACATATCGTTGAGCTGCTGGGGCCCATCGCCACCACCGCCTACCAGACTTTGTACAAAGTAATACATGAGACCACAGGTGCGGTTCCGCTTAATGGCTGCCATGTCTGGGCCGACGACGGCAAGCTGGTGAAGGAGTTTCATCCGCAGTTCTACCGCACCACCCCGGTAAGCGGGAGCTAATCTGCCATGAACACCCCAATCGCTATTGTCACTGGTGCTGGCGGAGGTATTGGTCAAGCCATTGCAGAAACTCTAGGCTCAGATGGTTGGTTTGTTGTGGTCAACGATATCAACCCCACTGACAGCAACCAAACGAAACACAATATAATCGGCAACGGTGGGCGGGCAATGTCTGTTATCGCCGATGTTGGTCAAAAGGATTCAGTAAAAAGCCTGTACTCACAAGTACAATCCACCACCGGACACTGTGCAAGCTTACTGGTCAATAACGCAGGCGTGCAAACCTGGAGCCCGCTGACTGAACTGTCTGGCGATGACTGGAACACCACCATCAACACTAACCTGACCGGCTGCTTTCTAATGACAAAGTATTTCGCCCTTGAGATTATCGCCAATAACAGCGCATCATGCACAGAAAGCCCGTATTCATCCACAGCTTCGATTATTAATATCGGCTCAGGCTGCAACACACTGGCGTTTCCAAACCTGGTTGACTATAGCGCCAGTAAAGGCGGCATTGAAATGCTAACGAAAACAGCGGCTCTTGAATTGGGCGCGCACGGAATAAGAGTTAACTGCATAGCCCCCGGTGCCATCAGCACTGATCGCACAGCCGCAGAAACCAGTGACTACGAAACAAGCTGGAGCCAGCTAACCCCACTGCAAAGAACAGGTCAACCGCAAGATGTGGCCAACGCTGTTGCATTGTTGTGTGACCCGCGAGCCGCTTTTATAAGTGGTCAAACAATCG
>JALZUX010000108.1 GCA_023301405.1 Granulosicoccaceae bacterium
AAGCTGCTAAGTGATAGAGTGCCGTGGTATGTGCGCTTGCCGTAGTGCGACCCCTGACAGCGGGCCAAGGTGTATTTTTTGGTCGCTGGTATGTGGGTGCTTCATGCTTCAGATAGCTGTTTCCCGATATATTTTTTGGTATGGCTTAGATGGGTTGAAGGCGAAAGTTTGGCGTTGTTACTTGAGTAGATGGCTTATAGATTTTCCTAGAAGATAAGCACCCAAGGCGAATAGCATTGTCGACGACAAATAATTTAGGAAGTTTGCGTTTTTTGAGTGCAATGCCTTTTTTGTATATCCAGAGAATATTGCAAACGAAATTTTTGTTATAAACCCAATGAGCATGTAAGAAAATGCCAGTAACAAGAAAGCTGCGTTATAAGGCTTCCCCTCAATATCTTGCGGAATGAATGTTGGAATAAAGGCTGTGTAAAACAAAATGTCTTTTGGATTTAAAATACTGGTGATGACGGCATGTTTAAATAAATTTTTGTGACTTTCTTTTTTTAATTTTTGATCATCTAAATTTATACTAGCTCCTCGAGGCCATATTTTACTTGATAAATAAATAACGTATAAAGCACCGATTGTCTGGATGACTTTAATCGCATTAGGGTACACCTCTAGTAGGGAAGAGAGGCCGAAGGCGGCGATTAATATTGCTATGATAGATCCTGTATTGATCCCCAGTGTAGATATAATGCCCGCTTTGGCGCCGTATCTTAAGCTGTAGGAAACAACATAGATAACACTGGGCCCGGGTGTGATTGCAATCACTAGTGAAAGAACAAAAAAGCTAAGGAGTTCAATGTTCATAAACGGTTGTATTTATTAGGTCGCAACCCAGCTTTAACAGTGAGTTCACGTAAAACTTGCCAGAGTATTGTTGTGATTATAATTCCGTATATTTTGCAGATGTGCCTCGGGATTTAGATACCGGGTATTTTAAATCGTTGGCGATAATTTTGTTGGCTGCGGCGCGCTGAAGGTCAATGCCAGCGCGCTCTGCAATCAGTAGTAAATACAGTAGTACATCGGCGCACTCTTCCTGTAGTCGTTGATTCATCGCTTCGGTGGTTGCTTCGTCCTCAAAGTTATTTTCCGGCTTCCATTGCGACAGTTCCAGTAGTTCGCTGGCTTCAAGGTTCAGAGAGAGAATCAGGTCTTTTAATGAGTGGAACTGACGCCAGTCCCGGGCGTCGCGAAATTCAATGAGTTGCGTGGTAAGTTCATCAAGGGTAGGACGGTCTTGGTTCATAGTGATTTACTGGTCCACAATCTGCGTGATAGGCTTGCTGATTTCTTAAAGTGTGACGCAACAATTGCTAGCAAATAGGTTGCGGCCGGTGTGTCATGGCGTAGTTGTCAGGCTAACACTAGCGTTCTGAAGGGTCACCAGTAAATGCGTATTATACAGATTACCGATAGTCATATTTCGATTCACAATCCGCAACGCACTGTTGATCTGGAAAATTGCATTCGAGCCGTAAATGCAGTGACGCCGAAGCCGGATCTGGTGGTGCACACTGGTGATATTGCTCATGATGGACTGACTGTTGAGTATGAGACTGCCAAGAGCTTGCTAAGTCAGTTGTCTTCCCCCTATGTTGTGTTGGCTGGCAATCGCGATAATCGTGAACACCTGATGCAGGTATTTGCGGACTGCATCAATGTGGATTCCGACAGTAAGTTTTTGCAGTACGTCGTCGATTCCTATTCAGCTAGGTTGATTGTTATCGATACGGTTGGACAAGCCAGTAAAGGTACGCTGTGCGAGGTGCGCCTGAAACATATTGACGCCATGCTTGCTGCTGATGCCGAAAAGCCAGTGATCGTCTTTATGCACCACACACCGTTTGAAGCGACAGAGATTCCTGATCCGTTTCAGTTCGAGGATTGGACTGACGTAGACAAGCTGCTACAGATATTTAAGAATTATTCTCAAATTCAAGCTGTTTATTGTGGGCATATTCACCGAAACGTTGAGGCAGAAGTGGCGGGGCTGTCAGTCAGCGCGTTATCGTGCTTGGCCTGTGACTTGCGCAAGGGTGAGTTGAGTAAAGAGGATGCTGAGAGGCCGATGTTTAAGGTAATTGACTTGCCCTGACTGGGTTAGCCACGCCACTATTTGCATTGGTTGGTCTTGTCAGTTTGTACCTTTAAAAAATGCTACTCATTGGTGGCGGGTTTCAGATCAATGACAGTCATTTCGCAGCGTGTGCCGAACCTGAGTATTGGTCCCCAGGTGCCAGCGCCCGGAGACACATAGAGGTGTTGGTTATCTTTAACAAAGTGACCTACCATCTGTGGAAATTGCTTCTTGACCAAGAGGCCAAAAGGCCAGATTTGGCCAGCGTGGGTGTGGCCACAAAGCATTAGGTCAATACCGTTATCGCATGCGGCTTGCCATCCGTCTGGTTTATGGTAAAGCAGTACGGTAAATTCCTGTGTGTTAACACCTATGTCGGGTAGTACTTTGGCTACTTGCTGAGGTTCGTCGGCGTCGTCGATACCGATGAGGTTAATTTCTTTATATTTTTCGGTGGTATTGCGTAATACAGTAGTTTTATTATTCTCAATGGCTTTGATCGCCTGATCAAGATTCACATAGCGTTCGTGGTTGCCAAGGCACATCCATAGCGGGCAATTTGGTGCTGATAACGGAGTAAGGAACTTTTCATTTACAGCGCTTGAGTCGAGTAAATCCCCGGTAATTAGTATGGCATCCGGCTTATGTGACATGGCCTGGGCGACGCACTTTTGCACGAAGGCGCTACTGCGGCTACCGGCGTGAACATCGCTAATATGAACAAACCGATAGGATGATTTAATTTTTATACTTTGAATGGTGAGTGATTTATTGTGGATTCTATGAGCAGCAACTATTCCGTAAGCGCAGGCGATTATCCAAAGTAGTAGAGCAACGAGGCCACTTGTTGGGCCGTCGGTCATTAATCGTAGGGGCGCACAAATAGCTAAAACTGTTATCAGTACCGTAGTCCAGCCGACCAATTGTAGTGTTGGCCATTTCATGGCCAAGTTTGATGACTGAACTGAGTGCCACATCCATGCAGATAGCGGAATGGCAAATAATGTGCTGAACAGCAGTGCCATTGATACAGGGGTGTTGGTCAGCCATGCTGTTAATACTGCCAGTGGCATACAGACGATCACCCAAAGCACGATGGTGGAAATCGAAAGAAAGCGTAGAGATCTGATTGAGGCAGTCCTTTAGATGCGCTTGTACTGGCTTAGCGTAATTTATAGGTTGACTTAAATGGTGTGCGGGTGTGCGAGGTTGCCGCATTATAGCAATGACTCGGTTGAGCTGGCGAATGTTATTTTGTCAGGCTTTTGTTTTGGTGCATTGTCGGTGGCTCCATGCAGACACCAGTAGCAGTAACAGCGGTAAGTCACATGTACCTGTACCGGAGAGGCTTAACGTTAAATCGTTAGATAGCAGAGAGCGGTTGTCGTGATGGCTGCTTTCTATGGATAAGCCTTGTAGGCAATAAGAGTCTGTGGGGCCGTAGCCAATCAATAATTTATGTGAGTTGGCATCGTATAATTCAATATATTGATCGTAGTAAACACGTGGGTAGCCTGAATCAAGATTGGTTTCGATCGTATAGGCATCATGGGTGCCTGAGCCTTGGACTATAAAGTTGCTGCTAACTGCATACTTTGTCCAGTTGTTATCTTGTAGGCTTAAATACAGTACTGCATAGAGCTGGAGCAATCAAAAGAGTGTCCACGTCAATAGTCATTGTGAAGCTAGAGTGGTGTCCGTCAAGGTCGTAGTCATTATTTAACTGAATACTTGTTTGCTTAATCCAGAAATTATCATTGTATGAATTAATCTGACGGTGCGCAGTGGATTGTCGAATTTGGTTTCTGGTGATTGAGTCGGTGGCGATAGGAGCTGTGTGGTGATGAGTGGAGGTGCTAACGGACTCTGCAATTGTCACTTCTGCTCTTCGGCCTGTACCCCGGCAGTGTGAAGAAGAATGAGAGTGCCAATTACTATGGTATTCAGTTGGAAAGTGCTAACGGGTTTTCTGATAGCTTGGCTTTATAGGTTGGTTGGCACGAGGATTCTTTGGAATTTGTTTTCAACGTCGATACATCGGGTCTGCGCATAGGGTCACAGGGCCGCTGAATGAGCTCTGAATCGTGCATTCTGAGGGGCGTTTGGTTGGCTGGCTATGTGGTAGTTAGTGACCGTCTAGAAAGAGCACGCAGCGAGGGCGGGTCAGGTACGTGAGATTTTTTCGACTACATGTGGGCGCTTAGTTATTCATAATTAACTTCATGTGGTCGGTTAAGGCTTGCGTGCACGGCTGGGCCGCAGTGTCGTTTGTTTCTGGACGGGCATAATTAGTGCGCGTTCAAAAAGAGCGTAGCGATATTGTTTTAAGAGCGTGAAATTTTGCCTACAACATGTTGGTGTTTATTTATTTATAAATAACCTTATATAATTCGCAAATGGCTGAGTGCTTGAGACGTCCACAATAGCGCTTGTTTCCAGGGGGGGGCGAAAACTAAAGTGCTGCGTTATCTCGAAGGTCTTCCAGGTCGCTGGTTTTCGAGTACCATAGCGAAGTGGTATTAATAATTAACCTAATTTACCTGCAATTAATTGAGTTGGATTGTTGCGGGCATAGCTAACAGCGTAAATACCGGTATGAAAATCAACGATTTTGGCGCTAATCCGACTTTCTGGTCTATTGCTAGAACCTCTGCTGTCAGACTTATGGCGCTGAAGATTGCTGCGATTGTGGGTACGATACTGTGCGTTATAAATCACTTACCAGATTTTATGCACGACACGTTCGGCGTTGTAAATTTGCTGCAAATTGTACTAACTTACGCGGTGCCGTTTTGTGTATCCACCTATTCATCGGTGAAAATGATTCGGCAATTTGGGCTTTCGCCCAATATAGAGCGCCGAGCACGGCGACAATGAAAGCAATCTACCCATGGACGTAGATTTTCGGCAGGTATTCAGTGAAGTCATCGCCAATTACCTTGTTAAAGATGCGGGGCCGGTGTTTCCTGATCCTGATCAGCTATCCGAGTCTGTGCCTGGGCGTGTTTGAAGTCTGCCATTTGTAAGGTCTTTGCGGAAAATGAAGTTCAGCATTTAGGTTAATATGTTCCTATGAGATTAATTTCATGGAACATCAGGGCAGGGGGCGGTGTTCGCGCTGCCCGTATTGCGCAGGCAATAGTCGACCTTCGGCCCGATGTCGTGGCGCTTTCAGAGTTTCGCGGTACAGAGCCCAGTTTGCTAATTGCAGGGTTACTGTCTGATGCAGGCCTTACTTTTCAGCGAGCAACCATTGATCCATTGTTGCCGGCGGTAAATTCTCTATTGGTCGCGTCTCGCTGGCCATTGCGGGTATGCAGACTGCAGCGGGCTCCTGATAATAAACATCGCTGGCTGCACGTTAATGTTGCAGCGCCCGATCCGTTGGCCGTAATGGCGTTGCATATTCCAAATCGGGTGACGGGGGTTAAGTATCCTTTTATGAATTCTGTTGTGGATGTGGTGCGTGATTGGCGCGGGCCGCCGGCGGTTTTAATGGGAGATACTAATTCCGGTCGGGTCGGTATTGATGAAGAGTCTCCTGCATTTAATAGTATTGAAGATCGTTGGATAGCGACGCTTGGCGAGTTGAAGTGGCCGGATGCATTCCGGTTGATGCATCGTGATAAAAGGGAGTTTACCTGGTATTCGCCAAATGGTCGTAATGGCTTTCGACTGGATCAGATGTTTTTGCACCCTTCAATTGGTGCGAAGGTGGTGAAATTCGACCATCACTGGTTTGGTGCTACCCATGAGAGAAGGGAGGTGCTAAGCGATCACGCGGCCATGGTGATTGATTTTTGATGCTATGTGGTAAGAGGGCTGCTTAGCAGCCCTCTTGGGTTGTGATGATTAAGCGGTATCTTTAATGATGCCGTGTTCTTTCATAATGTTGATTACTTTTTCAGCGCATTGCTCTGCCGACAGTGAGGAGGTATCAACCAATATTTCTGGTGATTCAGGGTGCTCATACGGTGAGTCAATGCCAGTGAAGTTTTTAAGGTCGCCGCTACGTGCTTTTTTATACAGACCTTTGGGGTCTCTTTCTTCGGCGATAGCCAGCGGGGTTTCTACATACACTTCAAGAAATTCGCCGTCATCAAGTAAGCCTCTGGCCATTTGCCGTTCGGCGATAAACGGTGATATGAACGCCGTAAGTACTATAAGTCCGCTGTCTACCATGAGTCGGGCAACTTCACCAATGCGACGTATGTTTTCAACGCGGTCTTCATCGGTAAAGCCCAAGTCTTTGTTCAGGCCGTGGCGTACATTGTCACCGTCAAGAAGGTAAGTATGGCGGCCTTGGGCTGCTAACTTTTTCTCGACAAGGTTGGCAATGGTTGATTTTCCTGATCCTGAAAGACCGGTAAACCACAGTACACACGACTTTTGATCCTTGAGACCAGAGCGAAGTTGCTTATCTACATCAACCGC
Source organism: Granulosicoccaceae bacterium (assembly GCA_023301405.1). Classification (GTDB taxonomy): domain Bacteria; phylum Pseudomonadota; class Gammaproteobacteria; order Granulosicoccales; family Granulosicoccaceae. The sequence goes on from JALZUX010000108.1 coordinate 6,524, forward strand.
TTGCATGTGAATGTTTTGCGAGCGACGCAGGGCAAAGTTTAATGTGCCCGCTGCAACTGTATTGTTTGTCAGTCGATCGATAAGAATGAAGCTGCCTGTGGTGTGGTTGTCTTCGTAATTATCAAAAGCGATTTGACGGTCCAGGTTTAAGTTGCAAACCCCGATACTGTTGAGTTCAAGCTTTTTTGAGGCGGCGTGTTCAAGTGTGTTGACGTTGACCTCGTGTTTGATATCGGTGACGGTAGCTGTCGCGTTGGTTGTGCCGCACTTCAGTGTGTAGGCGCGGCCGGGTAGCAATGGCTCCTCGTCCATCCACACAATGCTGCTTTCAAATTGATTTGCGGTGCTGGCGGGAGTTTCAGTGGTGGAGATGATGTCTCCGCGTGAGATATCGATTTGATCTTTGAGGGTGATCGTGACGGCTTGACCTGCAATTGCGGAATCAAGATCACCATCATGGGTAACAATTCGATCTACTGTGCTGGTCTTGCCGGATGGTTGTACGCGGATGGCATCACCAGGCTTAACTGTGCCGCTTGCTATGGTGCCAGCAAAGCCACGAAAGTCGAGGTTAGGGCGGTTAACCCACTGTACAGGAAGTCGGAACGGGGTGTTGACTGCTAAATCCGAGTCTACTTTGACTGTTTCAAGAAAAGACAGCAGGGTTGTACCGTGGTACCAGCCCATGTTCTGGCTGGGCTCTATGATATTGTCGCCGCGTAGTGCTGACAGCGGTATAGCCGTGATGTTGTCGAGTTCAAGCTTGTCTGATAATTCAGAAAAATCATCGACAATTTTATTAAATGAGGCTTCATCGTAATTGATGAGATCCATCTTATTAATTGCGAGAACAATATTTTTTATGCCGACTAATGAAGCCAGGTAGGCGTGTCTTCTGGTTTGTGTGAGAATGCCTTGGCGAGCATCAACAAGTAACAAGGCCACATCGGCAGTAGATGCGCCAGTGATCATGTTGCGGGTGTATTGTTCATGACCCGGGGTGTCTGCAACAATGAATTTTCGCTTGTCTGTATTGAAGTAACGATATGCGACATCAATAGTAATGCCTTGCTCGCGTTCGGCGGCTAGACCGTCTACCAATAGTGCGAAATCAAGGTCATTTCCCTGGGTGCCATGTTTTTTTGAATCGGCCTTTATCGATTCAAGTTGATCTTCGTGCAGGGTCTTTGATTCAAAAAGTAGCCTGCCAATGAGTGTGCTTTTGCCATCATCAACGCTACCGCAAGTGATAAAGCGCAGCATGCCCTTGTTTTCGTGTAGATTAAGGTATTGTTGGATGTCTGTTTTGAGTATATTGTTTGCGACGGCCATTAGAAGTAGCCCTCCTGTTTTTTCTTTTCCATTGAGGCGGCGCTGTCATGATCAATCATGCGGCCTTGTCGTTCAGAGGTTTTTGCCAGTAGCATTTCCTGAATGATGTCTGGCAGGGTGGTGGCATTTGATTCAACAGCACCGGTCAGCGGGTAGCAGCCAAGCGTTCTGAAGCGAACGTTTTTTATCATCGGTACTTCACCGGTGTTCATTGGCATGCGATCGTCGTCAACCATAATCATGCTTCCGTCACGCATCACTACAGGGCGTTGTGCTGCATAGTACAAAGGCACTATTGGAATGCCTTCCTTGTGTATGTATTGCCAGACATCAAGTTCTGTCCAGTTCGAGATGGGAAATACGCGAATGGATTCGCCCTTCATTTTTTTAGTGTTATAAAGGTTCCATAGTTCTGGTCTTTGGTTTTTCGGGTCCCAGCGATGTTGTTCTGTGCGAAAAGAAAAAATGCGTTCTTTTGCGCGTGATTGTTCTTCGTCTCTTCGTGCGCCGCCAAATGCTGCGTCAAAGCCGTATTTATCTAGTGCTTGTCGCAGTCCTTGTGTCTTCATGATGTCGGTATGAAGTGAAGATCCGTGGGTGAACGGGTTCACTCCTTTTTCAAGGCCTTCTGGATTAGTGTGCGTGATTAACTCGAGCTTCAGGTCTCTGACCATTTTGTCGCGGAACTCGTACATGGCTTGGAACTTCCAGCCGGTATCAACATGAAGTAAGGCAAATGGTAGCTTCGCAGGATAAAAAGCTTTCATGGCTAGGTGCAGCATAACAGCGCTGTCTTTGCCGATTGAGTACAGCATCACGGGTTTGTCTGAGTTGGCGACAACCTCGCGCATGATGTGAATGCTTTCGGCTTCCAGGCGCTGAAGGTGTGTTAACGACGACATGGTTGGAGTTTTCCTTTTCGTATCCGTTGGATGGCGATTGGTTAAAGTGTTGTATATCGAATTAATTTCGGGGTCGGTAGGGTTATCTGATTGCTGTGGTTGGCTATCGGTAGCCCTGATTGCCGGGTGTGCAAAAACCTTTATGGTATTGTTAGTACTGAGCCATTGCTGCACGTCAGCATTTGCACTGATGTCTATTCCGTGCAAAATTACGCATAAGCTACCGTCAGCGTGTGTTGATAGCCGTTGCAGAAAGTTGATCAAATGTTCGGCCAGACTGTTTTGGCTTTGATTTAACAGCCAGAAGTATTGGCCTCGTGTGCTGTGTGCATACAGCAAAGACGTTTGTTTATTGTTTGAATCTACCAGCTTGTGGCCTACCCAGAAAATAGTACTGTCTGACTTGCGTGTCTCGCGGACGATGTTTTTATAGGTTGTGTTCAGCCAGTCTGTTTGTTGGCCTGAGTCTTTGCAGGCGGTGTGGAGATTTTCAGCGCCTAGGCCCCATTGCACCACATACTTGCCCAATGATCGTGCGCTTATTGCGGTCTGGTGATTCTGCCTGCAGTGCTCTTCCAGAAGTTTCAGGGTCCATGGCAATCCATTGGCTGGTCCATCGTGGGCGGGGTGTTGCTGTGCGGCTGATTTAAGTGAGGTCAGCACGTCATCAGGCAGGGCTTGTTGTTTGCCCTTGCTTCTGCCTCTGGGGCTTACGTCCACTGCTGGCCAACCGCCTTGTAAAAAGAGTTTATGAGCAGCGATGATTGTTGGCGCTGAGAGCTCCACAATTTTCTCGATATCGGCAATCTTTTGACCCTGTAGCCGTAACTTTACGGAGAGGCGTCTTCGCTCGTTTAATATGTCTTGGTTGTTGGGTGGCTTATCCATTGGGTTTCTAGCGGTCAATACATTAAACAATTGAAGTATTTTATACGAATTAAATATTTAATTGCAAGATGTATGCGTAGTGTTATGTAAATACCTCACAAATACCAAGCCAATGAGTTTTCTAGCGCCCGAAACGCTCGCGAAGGCGTATGGGGTCGGGCTCAGTGGGTTTCCGGAGCGGGCAGGAATCAGCAGCCACGTGCGTTGCTGAGGGTGGAAGGTGCTCCAAATATATTCAGAGGCAAATCAGTCCGGCGATAGGGTAGAATGTGGCAGTCTCTAGTTTTGGAGGTGGGGTTGTGAAAATGCTATCTGGCTTTGCACAGGTAAAAATTGGCAGTTTTTCGGCCTGATTGTTGGCCAATGTGGTTAACGAGGAACAATATGGTTAAAATTTTCTGGAAGGCCCTTGGGGTACTTCTGCTTGTTGCGTCGGGTGCCGGGACGGTTGTCTACGGTGAGCAATTGCCTGCATCTGAGCCCGATTTTGACGGTGATGGTTTGTCTGACCTCCAGGAGTTGGTTTACGGCACTCTAGTAGACGATCCGGATTCAGATTCCGACGGCATCGCAGATGGTGATGAGGTCAATGAGCATAATACTGACCCTCTGGATGCAGACACTGATGGCGATGGATTAAGCGATACCAAAGAAATCTTCGATATTGGCACAAACCCACTGCTCGCCGATACTGATGGTGATGGCTTAGATGACGGTCATGAGGTGGAGCAACGCGGCACCAATCCTCTTGCGAATGATACTGACGGCAACGGCATTTCTGATTCAGATGAATCTGCTCCATTAATCGCCATTGATTCAGACGGCGATGGCATTAACGATTCCACTGAAGTGCAAATCGGTACAGACCCTTTTAACCCTGATACAGACAGTGATGGCGCGACTGACCGGCAGGAGCTCGGAGTCGGTGGTAATCCGGTTAATCCGGATACTGACGGTGACGGTATTTTTGACGGTGCGGAAATAGTCTCTGTGGGAGGGGTTCAGATCACAGATACCGATGGCGATGGCCTGGGTAATGCGGTAGATCTGGATAGCGATCACGATGGTTTACCAGACAGTACAGAGGGCTTTCTTGATTCTGATAATGATGGGCTGGCAGATGCTTTTGATCTGGACAGCGACAACGATGGCATTCCGGACATCGTAGAGGCTGGTGTGCAGGTAGCTGAAGAAGACGGCCGTATCGATAACGCAGTCGACAATAACAATGATGGCCTGGCTGATGTTCTGAGCAACAGGCCACTGGTGAATAATGATTCTGATGGAGATGGCGTTGCCAATGCCATTGATCTTGATTCAGATAATGATGGCATATCAGATCTAGTCGAGTCTGGTGGTGTCGATGCTGACAGCGATGGTCGTATCGACAACCTGATTGATGCCAATGGTGATGGGATGGCGGATCAGGCAGAGGGTAACGTGGACGTTGACACTGACGCAGACGGGCAGGCAGATAGGCTGGACCTTGATTCAGACAACGATGGCGTCGCCGATCTTCTTGAGGGTGGCAATTCAGACGTCGACGGTGACCGACGCGTAGATAACTTTGTAGATGCAAATTCGGATGGGTTTGATGATGCACTGGCATCGTCTTCTCCGGCGTTGTCTGATGGCGACAATGATGGAACTGCTGATGTCATAGATGCTGA
>JALZUX010000109.1 GCA_023301405.1 Granulosicoccaceae bacterium
CCGAATGCGTACCTGTAGATTCAAATCATCCCCTATATATCCTTTATACTTCTGGCACTACCGGCCAGCCAAAAGGTGTGGTACGTGATACCGGCGGCGGCATTGTGAGCCTCAAATGGACCATGAAAAACATCTACGGAGTTGAACCCGGCGATGTCTATTGGGCTGCTTCCGACGTTGGCTGGGTTGTCGGACATTCGTACATTGTGTATGCACCACTATTTCACGGTAACACCACTGTTTTGTATGAAGGTAAACCGGTCGGCACTCCTGACCCAGGTGCATTTTGGCGCGTAATATCCGAGCACAACGTAAAAATACTATTTACTGCGCCAACGGCGTTCAGAGCCATCAAGAAAGAAGACCCAACAGGTGAGTACCTGAAAAAATACAATACTTCCTGCCTGAAAGCCTTGTTTCTAGCCGGCGAACGCTGCGACCCCGACACACTTACCTGGGCACAAGACCATTTGGCGGTACCGGTAATCGACCATTGGTGGCAAACCGAAACCGGCTCGTCAATCTGCGCTAACTACCTTGGCATTGAGCTCATGCCTATAAAGCCGGGTTCACCGACCGTCGCCGCCCCGGGCTACCAACTCGTTGCCCTTGACACGGATGGCAAGCCTTGTGTGTCGGGCGATATTGGCGCACTGGCAATTAAGTCGCCGTTGCCACCTGGCACCTTCACCAATTTGTGGAATGCCCCTGATCGATTCGAATCAGCTTACTTTTCAACGTACCCGGGTTACTACGAAACCGGCGATGCAGGTTATATCGATGAAGACGGCTATGCGTTTGTCATGGCCCGCACAGACGACGTCATCAACGTTGCCGGTCACCGCTTATCAACAGGAGCCATGGAAGAAGTACTTTCCTGCCACCCTGATGTCGCCGAGTGCGCTGTAATGGGTGCAGCAGATTCCTTGAAAGGGCAACTTCCAGTCGGTTTTCTGGTACTGAACAGCGGCTGTGAAAAAAGCGAAGATGAGATCTGCAAAGAGGTCATCCAAAGAGTCCGCAATGAAATTGGACCGGTAGCCGCGTTTAAGAGTGTGGTGGTGGTTCAACGCCTGCCAAAAACCAGGTCTGGTAAAATTTTACGAGCCACCATGCGATCTATCGCCGATGGCACAGAGTGGAAAATACCAGCCACAATAGATGATCCAGTCATTCTTGATGAAATCGCCGATAGCTTACGCAGCATTGGTTACCCACAAACATGAGAACGCCGCAAGCAACTACATTAGCTTGCCGGTAAATTCAGACTAAAACCGTTTTAATATTATTGCGCGCTATCAGCATAAGGCTCACACAAACATGCAGACGATTGATCAACAGTTACAAGAGCGTCGCGACGCGGCACGTGTCGGCGGTGGTCAAGACCGAATAGACAAGCACCATGCTAAAGGCAAGCTCACGGCCAGAGAACGTCTTGAACTTTTACTGGATGACGGTAGTTTCAAAGAACAAGACATGTTCGTTGAGCATCGCTGCACTGATTTCGGCATGCAAGATCAAAAAATACCGGGTGATGGCGTAGTCACCGGTTGGGGCACAATCAACGGTCGGTTGGTGTTTGTATTTAGCCAGGACTTCACCGTATTTGGCGGCTCATTATCTGAAGCTCACGCCGAGAAAATTTGCAAAGTCATGGACCAGGCAATGAAAGCCGGTGCGCCCGTCATCGGCCTTAATGACTCTGGTGGCGCCCGTATTCAAGAAGGCGTTGCTTCCCTTGGCGGTTATGCTGATGTATTTCAACGCAACGTTTTAGCATCAGGTGTGGTACCGCAAATTTCTATGGTCATGGGGCCCTGTGCAGGGGGTGCTGTTTACTCCCCCGCCATGACTGACTTTATATTCATGGTCCGCGATACGTCCTACATGTTTGTGACCGGCCCTGAAGTCGTAAAAACAGTCACCCATGAAGAAGTCACCCATGAAGAGCTAGGGGGTGCAGATACCCACGCCACCATTTCAGGGGTTTGCGATATCGCCTTTGAAAACGAAGTACATGCGCTTGGCAAGCTTCGCGAGTTTTATAATTTTCTGCCGCTCAACAATCGCGAAAAACCACCAACCAGACCCACTAGTGACCCGATAGACCGGCGCGAAGTATCGTTGGAAACATTAATACCAGACAACCCCAATCAACCCTACGACATGAAAGAGTTGATCTACAAAACGGTTGATGATCAGCACTTCTTTGAACTACAACCTGACTACGCCAAAAATATTATTATTGGCATGGCACGCATGAATGGCAGTACGGTCGGAATTGTCGCCAACCAACCCCTAGTACTAGCCGGCTGCCTGGATATTAAATCATCTATAAAGGCAGCACGCTTTGTGCGCTTTTGCGATGCGTTCAATATTCCTATTGTCACGATTGTTGATGTACCGGGGTTCTTGCCAGGCACCTCTCAGGAGTACGGTGGCATTATTAAGCACGGCGCAAAACTATTATTTGCCTATGCAGAATGCACGGTACCAAAAATTACCGTGATCACTCGTAAGGCTTACGGTGGTGCTTATGATGTAATGGCTTCAAAACACCTGCGGGGTGACGTAAACCTTGCATGGCCCAATGCAGAAATCGCCGTAATGGGACCTAAGGGGGCTGTAGAAATAATCTTCAGAAAAGACATTGGTGACCCTGAAAAAATAGAGCAGCGCACTGAAGAATACAGAGAAAAATTTGCTAATCCGTTCATCGCAGCCAGTCGCGGTTACATTGATGATGTCATCAAGCCATCTGGCACCCGACACCATATCTGCCGCTCATTAGCGATGCTTGCCACCAAGCAACTAGAAAACCCATGGCGCAAGCACGACAACCTGCCGCTGTAAGCACCACACCATTACGTGATTAAAAATAGTCAAACGCAGAAAATAAAAAGCCATGGCCACTGATACACCAGTCTTTAAAAAAATACTCATTGCCAATCGCGGAGAAATTGCCTGTCGTGCAATGAGAACCGCGAATAAAATGGGGATTGCCACCGTTGCCGTCTACTCTGACGCTGATCGCAGAGCACTACACACACTCACTGCAGATGAGGCCATAGGGATCGGTCCGGCCGCATCTGCAGAAAGTTACCTACGTATCGATAAAATTATCGAAGCTTGTAAAGCCAGTGGAGCTGATGCGGTCTATCCGGGATACGGATTCCTTTCAGAGAACTCTGTATTTGCAGCGGCATTAGAAGCAGAAAACATCACCTTCATCGGCCCGGGAAAGCTTGCCATTGAAAGTATGGGTGACAAGATCACGTCAAAAAAATTAGCCAGCGACGCAGGCGTCAATACCGTCCCCGGTCACACAGACATCATCACTGACCCTGATCACGCTTCACGCATCGCCGCTGATATCGGCTACCCGGTCATGCTAAAAGCCAGTGCCGGTGGTGGCGGCAAAGGAATGCGTGTTGCATGGGATGAAACAGAGTGCCGGGAAGGCTTTGAACGAGCAAGCAACGAGGCGCGCTCAAGCTTTGGCGATGATCGAATTTTCATTGAGAAATTCATCGAGCAACCACGGCACATAGAAATTCAAGTTCTGGCAGACAAGCACGGCAATACCATTTACGTGAATGAACGTGAATGTTCTATACAACGCCGCCACCAAAAGGTTATTGAAGAAGCCCCCTCGCCTTTCCTTAATGAAGAGACCCGCAAAGCCATGGGCGAACAAGCGTGCTCACTGGCCAAAGCGGTTGACTATCATTCTGCCGGTACTGTTGAATTCATCGTTGATAAAAATCAGAATTTCTACTTCCTTGAAATGAACACCCGCCTGCAGGTTGAACACCCGGTTAGCGAAATGATCAGCGGACTTGATCTACTGGAACACATGATCAATATCGCGGCTGGCAAAAAATTACCCGTCAAGCAATCAGACATCCGTATCAACGGCTGGTCAATGGAAGCACGCGTCTACGCTGAAAATCCATTCCGCGAATTTCTACCATCAACCGGCAGGCTGGTCGCTTACGCCGAACCTGAAGCCAGTGACACGGTGCGTGTAGATAGCGGAGTGATCGAAGGCGGTGAAGTATCAATTTATTATGACCCGATGATCTCTAAGTTAATCACCTGGGGCCCAGACAGACAAACCGCAATTAAGACCATGCAACACGCTCTTGATCGGTACCTCATTGATGGCGTAACCACAAACATACCTTTTCTGGCGGCATTGTTTGATCACAAAGATTTTCAAGCGGG
>JALZUX010000110.1 GCA_023301405.1 Granulosicoccaceae bacterium
CGTAGCATCACCGCCGCTCCCGCAGCCCGAACTGCTCAAATCAGATATAAGCGCCCACGTCGAATAGTTAATATGCCAGTTACCTGCTCGGCTATACCAGTCACTCCAGACGCACTCGCTTCGTAATACCGCAGACCATCAGGCCGGGGCTAACACTAGCTCCGGAACCAAAACTTCGCCCAAACTGTCTGGCAACCGCCTGCACATATTCAGCATCCCTCCCCTCTATCAATACCGTTAACCACGATCTAGTAGCGCCGCATCTACTGATGTTTCTAACGTGCACTCAAGTACGTTGCTAATCGTGACGGCTCACCTTTCGCTTAACCTGTATTCACTCATTTCCGTTCACAGATCCACCATTAATCTGTAAAGTAGTCTCAGAGAGGAAAACCGTAAGACCGCTAGTGGTCTGCGGCAACTGATGATCTACCCAAACCGGAACTCCCACAGGATCACCATGAGCGAAAACAAAAACGTAACTGTAGATGCTTCAGTTATAAAAAGACTCAATGCGGAAATAAAAACACATAACCTGAAGTACCTCATCCCCAGTTACGTTGATATGCACGGCATACCAAAAGCCAAAATGGTCCCAGTCAGTTACCTTGAACGAATGATGGGTGGATCAGAGCTTTTTACCGGAGCCGCTCTCGACGGAGTGCCACAGAATATGTCCGATGACGAAGTAGGTGCGGTCCCTGACCCCAACTCCTTCATGGTGGTACCTTGGAGAGACGGCATCGGATGGTTCGCCAGTGACCTGTGGTACCAAGGAAAACCATTTGAACCTTGCAATCGCGGTATCTTAAAAAGAGTGCTGCAACAGGCAGCCGATAAAGGCTACACCGTAAACTGCGGTGTGGAAGCCGAGTTTTTCGTTTTCAAGGACGACGGAGCCGCCGAACCCAACGCGATCAGTGACCTCAAAATACTCGATAAGCCTGCGTACGACAGCGTCCGCCTTATGGACAACCTCGACTCCTGGCTAGGCGAAACAGTAGATGCTATGAATGACCTTGGCTGGAGCGTTTACTCCTTCGACCACGAAGATGGCGTCGGTCAGTTCGAACTGGATTTTCAATACGCAGACGCACTCACAATGTCTGATCGCTTCGTTTTTCTTCGCGTTATGGTCAATGAGTTCGCCCGCAAGCACGGCTGTTTTGCGTCGTTCATGCCCAAGCCTTTTGCAGACAAAGCGGGCAGCGGCGCACACTTCAATATGTCAATCGCCGATTCAAGTAGCGGAGAAAACTTATTCGAATCCAACGGCAAGGATCCGTACGGCTTGGGCTTGTCCGAACTAGGCTATCAATTTACTGCCGGCGTAATGCAACACTTGCCCGCCATACTTGCGCTTTCAGCACCCACAGTAAACAGCTACAAAAGGCTGATTATGAAAGGAAGCACCTCTGGCTACACTTGGGCACCGTGCTTCACGTCATGGGGTGGCAACAATCGATCAAACACCGTACGCATTCCATCAGATGGTGCGCGCGTAGAACTCCGCGCCGCTGACAGCGCGTGCAACCCCTACCTTGGCATGGCCTTAATGATCGCCGCCGGGCTTGAAGGCATCGAAAACTCCCTGCAACCTGACTCACCCAACACCGTTAATCTTTTTGAGCAAACCGAGGACTACCGGCAAAGTAAGAATATTCAATGGTTACCGCGCAACCTGGATGAGGCAATCACCGCACTGGAAACTGACCCTCTGAGCCGCGCCGTACTTGGCGACTCCATGCTTGAGTCCTGGGTGACGACAAAACGTGAAGAAAACTTCGAATTCACCAATCATGTAAGCCAATGGGAGCGTGAAAGGTATCTCAGAATGTTTTAGAGCGCATTATTCACGCGCCACAGTTGGACTAAGCTATATTGGCTTGTTGCGCCTAATTGGCAGGGTCGGCACGCTGTTTTAACTTGGTGGCTGATACTTGTCTTTGCTAAGGCGTCCATTCATGCCCTAGCCTTGCGACCGACGCTATGGCTTGGTGCGCATCTGCAAGATCGCTCTCTAATGATCTCTAACAACGAGATGATTTGTGATGAAACAAACAGGGCGGTTTATACAAACCGCCCTGTCCATGTGCACCCACCGTTAGAACGTACAGATTCAATCATCTGCTGCTCCATAGCCCGGTAGGCGAGGGCTAAACTTTCTCTTTATCGATTAGAGTATTAATCACTTCAATAACTTTCTGATTGCTTCCCGCTACCGAACCACTTGTGGTGTATTTGCCATTAATAAGCATCGAAGGAACACTTCGAATAGCTGCTCCCTGAGCAAGCTTCATTGCACGCCTAATACGCATATCCACCTCAAAAGAGTTCATTGTTTTTAAGAACAAATCACTATCAATACCCAAGGTACCCGCAAATTCAGCAATGCTCTCGGGCTTGTTTAATCGTTGCTTTTCTGTGTGAATGGCGTGAAAAAATGCGTCGAAAAACTTATCGCTCACATCTAATACTTGTGACGCGTAAAAAGCTTGAGAGTGAGGCTTCCAACCGGGGTTCAATGGCGGTGCTTCTCTGACAAAATCTACGTTCTCAGGCTTGCTGGCAGCCCACTCATTAATAGTCGGCTCAAATCTAAAGCAATGCGGGCACCCAAACCAAAAGAACTCAAGCACTTCTATCTTTTCAGGATTTGCAGTAGTTAATGGTTGACCAAGCTCCATATAACCTTGCTCGGTCGTTTGACTGAAGGCCATCCCACTGAAGACAACAGTCAGACAAAGTAAAGACAACTTCATTAAGCGATACATAGTGGTTCCTTGATTTTCGGGGTTAAAAGTATTGTAGATTAAATATAGACTGTGGTGGTCTAAAACACTCACGCACGATTTTTTAAAAAATAAATCCCTTGCAAGATGGTTTAAGGCACAGCAGCCCGCGTTTTAGCCAGCGCATAAACCACGTCATTCTCCTGCCATAGCCTAACTTCGACCCCGGAGACCTGCTCAGGTTCACTGACTAGTGACTTTAAGTTTCGCGCTGATGGTGTAACAAATAAACTGTAATCTTGATTGGTACCGGGGTCAGAAAATTTCAAATGTGCTGCCAGATTACCGCTTATCGTACAATACCTGCCACCAACAAGTGCCAGCCGTTCATACAGCCCACCTTTTGGCAATACCAGATCAAAAGGCAACTCTTGAAGGCTCTCTTGCAATGCCGGTAAAGTCACCGCTTTGGCATCAAGCTGAAGTCGAGTAGCGTGATTCATCGCCGCTTCCTGCAACGCCACTGTAACTCGCTGATCATTCAGTGACTTCGTGTGCAATGTGCCAGCAAAAACAACAACTAACATGGCTGCCGCTGCAAACACCGGGTAAAGACGCCGAGACCGGGAACGTTGGGACTGAGACAAGATTGCCTGCAACCTGGCACTGCTTAATGTTTTCGATTGGTAATAGTCGTTTAACCGTTGATCGAGTTTGCTCATTTTCGCTTCCCCCCGGGAATAAACTCCACAACAGTGCCTTTGCGTCCGTCCTGATCAGGTAGAACCTTATCTGGCGTCAACCATTGTCTCAACTTCGCCTTCGAGCGGTGTACCAGACTTAACACTGTCCCTCTAGTGCTTTCTATCATTTGCGCTATCTCGTCAGCGGTATAGCCTTCGACTACCGACAAGTACAGTGCTTCACGCTCAACATCACGTAAGCGCTCGAGTACCGACTGCATTTCATCCGCATCCATCAATGCTTTTTCGATGCTGCTATGGGAATTTTCCCGACTCAACTTTTCGAAGTGATTTTCATCGAACTCACTGAACTGTATTTTACGGCGGCGTCGATATTGGTCGATATACAAGTTTCGAATGGTCCGAAACAACAAGGGCTTATCTGTGCATTTTCCATAGCGCCGATCCAGGCGAATCCATGCATCGTGCACCAGATCTTCTGCGTCTTGCTGATCAGCCGCCAAAGACAACGCATAACGGTACCCCGCATTCAGAAATTCAATATCCACAACGCTCGATTTCCTAGGCATTCTGGTTTCCCTCATTTACAATAAAAATACCATGAAAATCATCGCGTTTTGCCGAGCGCCGACCAGACTCGCGACCAGACTCGTTATCACTCATAATTTGTGTTTCTATCCTTCATATCAACAGAACGATTGCTCAAACAGTTTGATTGCAGTCAGCAGGAATACTTTGCATTGATACCACAAGTGCCTGAATGCCAGATGAAGCGACACGAAACCCCTAACTGACAAAAAATTGACTATAGCAGCTAAATTCCCCACACCTCACTTGGGCGGTGACCTACGCTAAAGCACAACTTCAAATTTAATGCTCATGTGAGTCAACAGATCGAAGCGTGTGTTTTCTATCAAATAAACCCCGGCATTTAATTTGGCGGAAAATCACCACTCATCAGGCTCTGATGTCAACAACCACTGCTGGAACTCGCCTTCCAGGATGCAACAGCTCTTGAACTCAAAACCTCACACTGAAGTTCAAGACCTTAGCTCTCGGACAGCCACCCAGGTGGCTGTCCGAGAACAGGAATCTACTGCGGTCGCGGTCTTTCGGCCAGCTATTACGATCGATCTCGTTATAGAAGAATGACTATTCGCCTCTATCGGTCGAAATATCTGACTCAAAATCTCACGCCCTCGCAACAACCCTTGTTCCCGGACAGGCTCCTAGAACGATGAGCCACGCTGGGTCAGAAACTCACATTCAGCAACCGTCGATTGCCGACCAAGAATCTTGTTGCGATGCGGGTAGCGGCCAAATTTCTCAATAATAAAACGATGCTTCCTTTCGAAGTCCAAGTTGTTCTCACGGCCGAGGCTGATAAACAAAGATAGCGCCTGCTCATGAATCACCAAAGACTCACTATGCATGTAAGGCATATACAGGAACGTTCTCTTTTGCGGCTCAAGCTGCTGGTCTATCCCAAGTGACACGGCCTCTTGAGCCAATGCTAATGCCAATGGATCACTGGCGAACGCTTTGGGAGAGTCACGAAACATATTGCGGCTAAACTGATCTAGAACGATGATTTCAGCCAAACGGCCTTCCGCCGAGCTGCGCCAGGAGAACAACTCTGCTTGAGAAGCCCGGTGATGCAATTCGCCATACCGATCAAGCAAAAGCTGATCAAACTCGTCATTTTTTTTGAACCACAATTTAGATTCTATTTCTGAAAACCAAAAATCAATGATGTCTGTATGACCTATTACCATAATACTAAATCCTTTGGTTGCTCAGCTGCCATCTACCGGATACACATCAAATTCAACAAGATCAGACCACCGCTGAAACCAAATTTTAAATAATGCTTCGTCTCGCGATTCCATGAGCTGGAAACAGATATTTTTGTTTTCATTACTCCACGAATTAAGATAATTCAAACCATCGGGCAGCATTCTGCCGCTGGTCTTGAAGCGATCGTAAACGGCGTCATAACAGCCATCACGAAAATTCTCTACCACCATATATTGCTTCAAAAAGAGACTCCCATGTATTCAGACCACCAACACCCAACTACATAGTTGCGCCAACTTGCCACGGTACAAATTCATGGTCACCTAAGTCGTGTTGCTCACTGAATGGTTTTTCACCACTGGCAACAGCCAACAACTTATCAAATATTTCCTGCCCCAGCTCGCTGATGCCAACACCATCCGAAACAATACGCCCGGCGTTTATGTCCATATCATCTTGCATTCGATTAAACATTTCTGTATTCGTGGCAATTTTTATACTTGGAGAAGGCTTACAACCGTACGTAGACCCACGCCCGGTAGTAAACGCTACCAAATTGCACCCGCCAGCGACTTCACCGGTGATAGATGCCGGGTCATAACCGGGACTGTCCATGAAAACAAACCCGTTGCGATCTATTTTTTCTGCATAACGGTAAACTCCGTTTAAACGCGTTGTCCCGCCCTTAGCAACAGCGCCAAGCGACTTTTCAAGGATAGTAGTTAACCCCCCCAACTTATTACCGGGTGACGGGTTATTGTCCATTGACCCACCATTTCGAGCAACGTAATCTTCCCACCACAAGATACGATCCACCAATTTTTTACCAATAACCTCATCAGTTGCACGTCGTGTTAGTAAGTGCTCGGCACCGTAGACTTCAGGAGTTTCTGCAAGCACTGCTGTGCCGCCATTTTGTACCAGTAGATCGGCGGCGTAACCAAGCGCTGGATTAGCGGTAATGCCAGACCACGCATCGGAACCACCACATTGCAGCGCAAGCTTAAGAGATGACGCAGGACATAATTCACGCTTGAAGTCATTTGCCTGTTGCAGCATTTCCTTGATACGCGCAACACCGGCAGCAACCGTTTTTTGATGACCACCAACAGACTGAATATTCATGGTTCGCAGCAGAGGGCCACGTTGCATCTGGTATTGCTCAACCAAAGAACTGATTTGGTTAACTTCGCACCCCAAACCAACAATCAGCACACCAGCAACATTAGCATGCTGTGCATAACCCCATAACACACGTTGTAGATTTTCAAAACCGTCACCAGAATCTGCAAGCCCACAACCGGTACTGTGGGAGAAACCAACTACGCCGTCTATGTTGGGATAATCTGCCAACATATCAGGAGTGAACGCGCTGGCGATGTGCTGCACCGCGGTGGCTGAACAATTAACGCTTGCCATGATCGCAATATAATTTCTTGTACCTACCTGACCGTCGCCACGTTTGTAGCCCTGAAAAACAGCTTGTTCCTCAACAGACAGAATTTCCGGTTCTGTATTTTCAATACAGTATTCGTAATTATGTTCAGTCGCCCTGAACTCTATATTATGAGTATGGATATGATCCCCGACAGGAATATCGATAGTGGCATAGCCGATTATTTGAGCATACTTGGTTACTTGCTCGCCCTTCTTAATAAGTTGCAGTGCAAGCTTGTGGCCTTTTGGCACTTCGTTACAGGTGGTCACCCCTTCAATAGTTTCATCAGCTTTAAGATCACGTAGCGCGACCGCCACGTTATCTTTTTCAGTCAGCCTGACAAAACCTACATCTTGATTTTGCTTTTGCTGAAAGTTTATAGGAGATTCTGTGGTACTCATGCATCTTCCAGATAGTCGTCAATGTACTGGGTAACAATCTCTTCAAGCGAGCTTTCCATCGGCAAACCTAACGCTTGCGCCCGACCAGTGTCCGCTTTCTTTGGCCACCCCGCACAAATTGCCGCGATAGTAGCGTCTTTTTTCATTACATGATCCCCCAAATGACGATTACCAGCTGCGCTCTTTAGCGCATCCATCAACTCCTGCACGGTCACATTAAACGCTGGCAAACCCACAGCACGGTCAGAGCCGATTGTATCCGCAGGAATTTCCGCCAGCTTAATAATGCCGTCGACAATGCTGCGATACCCAAGCACCGGCATCAGCTGTGACGGGTCAACCGGTATTACACAAGGCTCTCCATTTAATGGCTCCCGAAACAGCCCACTGACAAAACTAGAGGCAGCAAGATTCGGCTTTCCCGGCCGCACAATAACAGTTGGAAGGCGTGCGCTTCGACCATCAAAAAATCCTTTACGACTGTAGTCATTAACCAAAAGCTCGCCAATAGCTTTGGTCACACCATAGGTTGTGCCCGGTGTTTGTTTAGAATTATCGTTAACAATATCTGGCATCTGGTCACCACCAAACGCTGCTACAGAACTTGCAAACACTACACGCGCGTTGTTTGCCTGTGCGCGAATAGCCTCAAACAGGTAGCGTGCACCATCAAGGTTAACTCGCATCGCCAAATCAAAATCCTGTTCACCATGACCACTGACAATTGATGCCAAATGAAAAATCACATGAACTTCTTTTTCAAACAGAGACTTCACATAACTTTCGTCACTGATATCACCATGAGTCACTGTTACCTTAGCTTCTTCACGCAGCCCCTCATGCCAGAAAGGCGGCTCTGCGTTGTCGGTCAAGATAATGTTGTCAATATCTGCAGAACGGTTGCCATCAAGCTCAAGGTGACCCCGGCTTAAACATTCCATGGCCACTCTTTGACCAACAAATCCGGCACCACCTGTAATTAATATGTTCATTGTTTTTTTCTCAAGAGAACGAAGCTGCTACAACTAGTGATTATGACGGGGTAACTCGTCAGTCACACAATGATAGGCTTCTGCTAATTCAACACACGCCCCGTGAGATAGCTGCCCCACAGTGGTTCGATAAATGTTCTGCCACGGTGTCTGGTCAGGTGGGATTGGTGGCGCATCTTCTTCAGCACGGGCTTGCAGTTCTGTTTTATCAACCAACATATCAACCCGACGGTTGTTCATATCGATGCGAACAATATCGTTGGTTCTAAGTAACGAGAGCCCTCCTCCCGTTGCTGATTCAGGTGACGCGTTAAGTATCGACGGACTGGCAGAAGTGCCGGATTGTCGGCCATCCCCAATACAAGGTAGCTCGGTCACACCAGCTCTGATTAACGCATCTGGCGGTTGCATATTCACCACCTCGGCCGAGCCCGGCCATCCGACAGGCCCTGCCCCCCGCATTACCAATATACTTTTTGCGTCAATTTTAAGCGCTGGATCATTTAATCGGTCGTGATAATCTTCAGAGCCTTCAAAGACTATTGCCCGCCCTTCTAAAACCCCCTCGTTACCAGGTTCACTTAAGAAACGCTTAGCAAACTCATCGCTAATTACACTGGATTTCAATACTGCAGAATCAAACAGATTACCCGACATCACCAGGAACCCGGCCTTTTCACGCATTGGTGATGTAAACGATTTTATAACCCGCTGATCGCTAGTGTGTACTTCAGCATAGTTATATTCAATGCTTTGACCATTAACCGTCAGTGTATTTTTCAGCTTACCATGACGCCCTAACTCACCCATAACAGCAGGCACACCACCGGCACGGAAGAACATTTCCCCCAGATACTCACCCGCTGGCTGCATGTTTACCAGCAGTGGAATATCATAACCATGAGTCTCCCAATCTTGTATAGACAAAGGCACATCCATACATTTAGCGATAGCATTCACGTGCACTGGTGCATTGGTCGAACCGCCAATAGCAGAGTTCAAGGCAATGGTATTTTCAAATGCCTCACGCGTCATGATTTTTGAAGGAGTTAAATTCTCTTCTACCAACTGCACAGCACGTTTTCCAGTTTCATAAGCGATTTGCAATCGCTCACGGTACGGCGCTGGTATCGCAGCACAGCCAGGCAGCGACATACCAAGGCCTTCAGCCAAGGCATTCATGGTTGATGCAGTTCCCATGGTATTGCAATGCCCCGGTGAAGTCGCCGACGATGCAGTGATTTCCATAAACTCTTCGTAGCCAATCTCACCGGCCGCCAAACGCAAACGTGACTCCCAGACAATGGTTCCTGAGCCGGATAACTTTCCCTGATACCAACCATCAAGCATAGGGCCGCCGGATAATACAATGGCTGGCAAATTGGCAGTGGCAGCCGCCATCAGGCAGGCCGGGGTAGTTTTATCACAACCGGTCGTCAGCACAACCCCGTCTATCGGGTAACCGTGCAGAATTTCCACTAAGCCAAGATAAGCCAGATTGCGATCTATAGCTGCCGTTGGGCGTCGACTGGTTTCCTGTATCGGGTGCACCGGAAACTCAATAGCAATGCCGCCAGCCTCACGTATCCCTTCACGCACACGCTTTGCGTTTTCAAGATGGGACCGATTGCAAGGTGAAAGGTCACTTCCTGTCTGCGCAATGCCAATGACGGGTTTACCAGACTGCAGCTCACCTCGGGTGAGGCCGTAGTTGAGATATCGCTCCACATAGAGCGCGGTCATTGAGGGATTAGACGGATTGTCGAACCAGGCCTGGCTCCGCCTTTTAAATTTTTTCTGCTCTAAACTCATTATTTCCCCGATGGTTTTTTACCAGCCAAAGAGTAACAGCCTCTCCCTGTTTTCGACAAGCTTGCTCGACGGCTATCCGAAAACAGCAATCTACTGCAGGCGGTCATTCAGTCACCAGCAACAATAAGGAAGAACAACTATTTGTCTCTTTCGATTCATGTATCCAGCTCGAAATCTCTGGCCGAAGCTCACGACTCTTGCTATTCCGGCAACCACCTCTAGGTGGCTGT
>JALZUX010000111.1 GCA_023301405.1 Granulosicoccaceae bacterium
TAGAGAGACAAAAAGATACAGCCACCATTGCCACAGGTATTGACCTTGAAAACCTGCGGATTATGGATCATTTCAATGAATACAATCACAGTGAAATTTTCAGCCACTACCTACCAGTGCTTGCGAAAAAAAATGGCACCATGGCCAATGCTGCAAAAGCAGGGGCAAACACCCTAATGACACTGGAAGTATTTACAGCGTTAATGAATGCCTGGACCGAAGATAATTCAATTCAGGCTGAAACTATCGAGAGTTGGCCGCAGTTTAAAAGTCGTATCAGCGAGGGACTACAAAAAATTGCATCCGCGCACGGACCAAAAGATAATATCGCCATTTTTACATCAGGCGGCGTAATTTGCACCATATTGCAGACAATATTTGACGCAACACCACAGCTGACATTTGAGATGAACTGGGGTATCAACAACGCCAGTATCTCAAAAATAAAACTAATGGATGAAAAAATTCACTTACGTGAGTACAACAACACCACCCACTTAGCGATGCAACAAGACAACACGTTGATCACACAAATTTAACGGCATTTCAAACACCAGCACAGCAGCCCCATTTGCGTGTCAATAAAAACAAGAGTGCACTTTAACAACAGTCGCCAATATTGCGCCGCGCCAACTTCATAAACGTGCTTCACTTTTTAATGCAGCACCTATAAAAACATGAATAAGCCTGGCGTCTAGATTCACCAGAAAAAAACAACCGGAGTGGCTAACATGCTATAAAGTCGCGCCAGCCAAAAATCGGCCCCTACCTTAGAACCCTTTTAACACCATTTACCTGACTCTTAAAGAGCAATGCAAGTTGGCCTCAGCAATCCAGTATTAAAGTTTATCTGGAAAAAGCACGATTTTTGGCGAGCGAGTAGATCCATTGTGAACATCAGCAAATGCGCTGGCACCAGCCGACAACGGCCGCTCTTCGATCCAGTCAAGTTTTCCAAGCTTGCCGGTATAAATTGAATCTATCGCCGCCCGTAAATCGGCAACTGTATAACAGTAATTACCAATAAACGTTACTTCCTGCAGCGTAAGTCGACGCGTATCGAGACCATCAGCTTGATCTTGCAACCCTGCATGGCAGATTACCCCACCCGCCCTGACCAACCTGCTACTGGCAGCACGGGTTTTCCCGCTGCCGACGGCGTCAATCACTATATCGAATGAACCGGCCTCAGGCTCATTCCCAAGCGGGTCGTACACATGACCAAAGCTATGTTTCTCTGCCGTTTCACGTCGAAGCACATTGGTATCGCCCAGAAAAACATCTTTGCAACCTTTGCTTTGCAACACTAAAGCTGCAAGAACACCAATGGCACCGGCACCTATCACCAAAGCACGCGCCTCAGAGACTGGCCGGCTCAAAACCTTTTCTGCCATCAGCACGCAATGCAAACTTACCGCTGTTGGCTCTGTCAAACTGGCGTGAGTCACATTCATATCAACAGGCATTGCAAGGATGTTCGATTCAGGCACAACGATCTGCTGCGCAAATGCCCCAGCCAACCGCATTCCTACTAATTCCCGCTCAGCGCAAAGGTTACCTCGCCCGCTCACGCAGTCAAAACAACTCCCACAAGTGATCAAGGGATTGACGATTACACGCTCACCCGTTCGAGGCCCGTTCTGCACAACGCCAGTGGCTTCGTGCCCCAATATAAGAGGCGGCACGCGACGCGCATCAAGTCCGTGATAAGCATGCATATCTGAGCCGCACAAACCGCAGGCATCAATATTCAACAGAATTTCGTTACTACCCGGATCATCAGGCGCAGGTTCATCTCGAAACTCTACTTCCTCAGTACCAACGTAAACCAGTGCTTTCATTATCTTCTCTAGTGCGGTGGTGATAGCGGCGTCAGACTTCTGAAGCCTTTAGTTTGTGACTAATTATAAACGCGAGTCTCTACTCAAAACCAAGTTACAACAACCCTAAAATTGTAGAAACTGGCTAACTATTTGCGCATCAATTATTACAGTGTCAATTTCAGCCGACGGAATTCAAAATGCGTCTTATACCTGCAGTAATCCTATGCGCCTTACTAGGCGTCGTGTATTGGGTTGGTGCCACCTTGTTCACCGACCGTATCCAGAACGATATAACAGAGCGATCAAGCGAGGCAATAACCCCTTTCAAACCTGACGTCGACCTTCTAGTCGACGGTCGTGATGTTACGATAACCGGACTCGTAAATACAGAAAATCAACGCGAGGAGGCCAAAGCAATGGTCGACTCCGTTTGGGGCGTACGCGCTTCACGTAATCAGTTAGCAGTCAGGGATCCCTATTCGTTCAATGCTACTAACAAACAACCAGACGGGATGATTATGTCGGGCATCGTCGACAGTCCGGAGGCAATTGATCACATGAAAAAATCAATTATGCCAGTCACTCCAGCTGGCAACGTGGGCACAACAGCCCGCCCAATGGTCAATAGCGGGCAGAAGCTTGCGCTTGGATCTAATGCACTGCTTCAACTTAAAAATGGTGAATTAAACATCGACGAAGATGTTTTTCTTCTTACCGGTGATGCAGATTATGCAGAAGTTAAGGACAGAATTGAATCTGAATTAAATGCCAATCAAGCTCTCATTGATCCGCTTTTACTTAGAACTGATATTAATGTTGTCAATAGTATGTCGCTGGCTTGCAGAACATCGCTTAATTCCATTGTTGATCTGGATACCGTCCTGTTTAACGTCGATCAAGCTATCGTTGCAGACGGTTACAAGCAAACCATCAGTGCTTGGTCATCGTTGTTAGAGGTCTGCCCGGGCGTAGTTCTGTTAGAAGCGCATGCAGACCAGGATGGTAGCGAAGATTATAACCAGCAACTAAGTCATAAACGCGCCAGCGCTGTCACCCAGCTGTTCGTCAACAGGGGAATTGCAAAGGACAGAGTGCAGGCGTTTTCATTCGGCGAAACACGTCCCGTCGCTTCAAACGAGACTACCGGCGACAAAGTCTACAACCGGCGTGTAGATCTTGAATACGTCCATACAGAAATGCTTAAACTTAATTCTATACAACCATCAATTATCAGCTCACAGAGCGCGGAGTAGTAATGCTATATTTAATCACTCAGGTATTGCAAATCCTCCTGATTGCGACCTTTCTAGGTTTCTTACTGGGCTGGATTCTTCGAAAACTCAAAGCATCAAAAGTCGAAGAAGAACTCAAAACACGGTTACATCAATCAGAAGAAACCATCAAACCGATAAAGCAAGCCCTGTCTCAAGCACAGAGCGATGTTGAAGGACGGGATAACAGTATATCGAAACTGCAGACCAAGCTCTCGGATCTGGATGGTGAGCTACCTCCAATCAAAGCCGAGTTGGAAAGACTGACCGGCAAGCTTGGCGACAGCAACTCAAGCGTTCAAGGTCTAAAAGCACAGGTCGGTGAAAAAGACGGTCTTTTGCAAAGGCTCTACAATGACTTAAACCAGGAAAAAACATCAGTACGCCAAGTAGATCAGGCGCTTGCCGATGCTCATGGTAAAAGGGCAGAACTCGAAAAAAGACTATCAGAGATGCGCGTCAGACTTGATAATAATAATCAAGCCACTGAACTCGCCAAAGCAGACAGCACAAAGTTACAACGTGAGATTAACGCGCTTCAAATTTCGTTGAATGATACTACACACAAAAAAGATGCAGAGATCGCCGCTTTAAGTCGAAACCTTGATCAAGAAACCAAAGATCACGGCAAAGTCGCCGCTGCGCTAGCAGAAGCAGAGGCACAACGGGCTCAGTCACTTGATAAAATTGAAGCACTCAAGCTAGAGCTTCAAGCCAAAATCACCGATCAAAAACTGGCTGAACAAAAAGCTGAAGCCTTACAACGTGAAATAGATTCGCTACAAGGCCAACTGAATCGTTTACAACAAACTCACGACCAAAAAGTTGCCGAGCTTGAGAAAGCACTCGCCGCGCGTCAGCAAATTGTCGATGATTCAAATAAACTGCTTGCCGATAATTCTGGCACGATTGCCAAGTCAGACGCTGAAATAGCAAGACTTCAAGATAAGCTTGCAGAAGCTACACAACAAGGTAGCAGCAGCCAGGCAGAACAGCTTGCGTTGAAAGCTGAACTTGCCAGCGTGCAAAAGGAAGCAGCTGACTTCAAAATCGAAGCTGACAAACAAACAGCAGAACTTGAAAAAGAAGCACAGGCAAATCGCCAGAAGATGTCTGACGATAGCAATAAAACATTGGCCGAAAATGCTGGAATTATGGCAAAGTCTGACGCCGAAATAGCAAGGCTAGCAGACAAACTTGCCGACGCAACAGCACAAAGCAGAGCCAGCCAGTCTGAAAAAGACACACTAAAGGCAGAGATCGCCGCACTTCAGAAAGAAACCAGTGCACTCAAAGCAGCAACTGATAAGCAAACTGCACAACTGGAAAAAGATCTGGATCAACAAAAAGCACTAGCCACCACGCTTGAGAAAGATCTGGCGGAAAGTGAAAAGCAGCAAGCCTCTTTTGCTGCCGAACGGGACAATGCTAAAGCACAACTAGTTGCCAGCCAAGATTCAGCCGGAAAATCAGAAAAAGATCAGTCACAGCTTGAAAGCAAGATCGCTCTGCTGGAAGCTAAGATCAAAGCACAGGATAAAGAATCACAAGGTCGCGTTAAAGATCTTGAAAAACAACTGGAAACTTCTAATAAAAATCGCGAATCCAGTGAACAGCGTCAACAAGGGTTGGAAGAAAAAATCCACGGTTTGAAAGACGAGCTCCACGGTAAAATCACTGATGCAAAACTCGCCGCTACACAACGCGATGGCCTGAAGAAAGACATCTCAGATCTTGAAGCGGAAGTTACCGCGCTCAATAATGAAGCCAAGACACTACAGAACGCTTTGGCACAATCAAAAGACGAGCATCAAAAGAAAGTTGCTGAGCTAAAATCTACACTAGCCGACAAGGAGGCCCGCGCAGCAGATGGCGGCCTTGCGATTAAGAGACTTGCCGACTTAAAGCAAGAGCAAAAAGAAAACGAAAAATCCCAGCTGTTTGCCATGAAAGAAGCTGAGAAAAAAATCACCGATCAAAACCGTACTCTGGACAAGCAGGGTAACGAAATTGATGCTCTAAAAGGCGACTCCAAGCGGTTAGCTGACGAGAAAAACAACATTGCTCAACAAAAGAAGGCAATGGAAACCAAAGTAGATGCTCTCGCCGCTCAGATTCAAAAGCACGCTGCAACAGAAGCTGAAGCGAAGCAAAAAGCTGCCGCCCTTGCCGCTGCAGAGAAAAAGACCGGGGAGCTTGAGAAACAAAACAGCGCGCTTAGTAAGGAATTACAAGCCCTTAAAGACAGCTCTAATGATCTGAACACAACCGCAAAAGTAACGTCTGCAGAGAAAGCAACACTAGGTAGAGAGCTTGAAGCACTTAAAGACAAACTAAAAGCGGAAATAGATGATGCTAAAAGTGCGAGTGACAAGCTCAGAGCTGAGAACGCAACACTGGCTGGCAAGCTTGAAGCTGAACAAAATAAAATTGACGCTCTTAAGCAACAACAACAAGCACAGGCAATAGAGCTCCAGTCGGCGAAAGACAATCAAGCCAAGGCACAGTCCAATAATTCCGGTGAGTTGAAAAACGCGAAGTCAGAACTAACCGCTGCAGAAAAACGAGCGGCCAAACTGGAAGATGAGAAAAAATCACTTGAACGTGAGCTTGAGAAGCTAAGAGACCAGGCAAATGATCTTAAAACCTCTGCCAAAATTGACTCAACCGACAAAACCGCTCTCGAGAGAGAACTGCAAGCGCTGAAGACTGATTCTAATAAATCAGATGAATCTAACGAGAAGCAATCGGCCGCCCTTAAAGAAGAGCTGGAAGCGCTAAAGAAAGTCGCCGCCCGCACTGAAAAAAATGCCAAGAAGTACCGTGACTCCCTGGCAACACTTAAGGCCAAAAAGGATTCGACCACCCGTGCTGATAGCAACCGTATTGCCGAGTTAGACAAGCTGCTTGCTAGTGAAAGCGCTGACAAAAAGCGCCTTGAAGCGGAATTCAAAGCGACTGAGAAAGAGCTATCAGCAGCACTTGCAAACATCAAAGAACTGCAGGCCGATGGTAAGCACGTAAACGCCAACGCTGCAAAACTGGAAAAAGAATCTGACAAACTTGATCAAGCTTACAAAGCGTTGAAAAAGGATCTGGAAAACTCCGCAGATGCAGCTCAGCAATACCGTGACGAAGCAAAAAACAGCGATAGAGAAAACCAGGAGCTGAAAAACAAACTCAAGGATCGTGAAAAGGAACTTAGCGTGCTTACCGGCAAGCTACCTATCCTTGAATCTGAGCTACGAGGCAAAGAGAAAAACGAATCACGCCTCGAAAACGAGATAGCGACGCACAAAGATAAGCTGACTTCTATCAATGACAAAATCGGTGGACTGCAGTCAGACCTTGCTTCACGCGATGCAGCTAACGCTAAACTGCAAGGGGATACCGCCGCGCTGCAAAATCAGCTCGCCGATTATCAGACTCAGGAAAACGACTTGCTGGAACGCATCAGGCTAATGGAACTGCAACTGGTTACCGCACGCCAAGATGCCAGTAAGAATCTGATGGCTCGTATCCTTGAACTAGAAGCGATGTTGACGGCTGAACGTCGCAAGGTAGAAGAGTTTCATATTATACCGGGTGTGTCAGAAGTATCCGGAGGCTCTACCAAAATAAAAACGGTTGCAGCAAACTCTGACATCAAAAAGAACAAAAAAACCGGCTAAACCAACCGGCACCTTGCTCTGGAAAAAGCCGCTCATCGAGCGGCTTTTTTTATCCCCGTGTACTTTTAAGCAACGCCGAGGCGCTACTCACTGCTTCGTAGACTAATTCACCACCAGCCCCTGTATTCAGTTCTGCAGCATTAGCTTCATCAGTATCAATATGCATCTCAAGCTTATAGTTTTCGCTAACTCGAATTAATACATCACCAAACGCCAGATCCCGCGGACCGCCGGCGATCGCGACTTCTACTACATCTTTATCTTGCACTGAAAAATGTGCTGCGTCATCAGGATGCATGTGAATATGCCGACGAGCACAGATCAATCCCTCCTTTAGATGCACAGTGCCAGCTGGCCCCTCCAACGTCACAGGGGCCGATTCAGCAATTTTTCCAGAGTCTCTGATCGGTGCATCGATACCCAGCTTGAATTCATCAGTGCGTGCTATTTCTATTTGATCAATGTTTCGCAATGGCCCAAGCAAGCGGACACCATCAATTCTATTTCGTGGGCCTATTAAGTTAACTTTTTCTTCACAAGCGTATTGACCCGGTTGCGAAATATCTTTGTACTTCGTTGGCGTCGCTCCCTCCCCGAACAATGCCTCAAAAGTTTTTTGGGTCAGGTGCATATGCCTTGCACTAACAGCGACAGGTATAGTTTTTTGAGCCGACAGCAGATTGCCTTGACTTGCGATTCGACTGGTCTGCCTGGCAATCATATATTCTTCGTCGGTCTTCACGACTAGTGCTTGCACACGAGAGTTACCCTCGGAGATAACTATTGCGTTGTTTTCCTGTGACAGCTTCACACCGTTATTGCGATCCTCGTCGAGACGAAGCCCCAAGAATTCTAGTCGTTGCAAAATGCGGCGACGCATTGTGATGCTGTTTTCACCGATACCACCTGTGAAAACAACAGCATCAATGCCGCCCATCACAGCGGCATAAGCGCCAATATACTTTCTTGCCCGGTGCGCGAATATATTGATCGCTTTGCGAGCGCGATCACTGCCCTGCTCTGCGGCTTCTTCTATCTGCCGTAAATCATTGCTGACGCCAGACAGTCCAGCAAGGCCACTTAGGCGGTTGAGTTGATCGTCAAGTTGGTCAACGCTGTAATCACCGCTGCGCAACAAAGACAGCACCGCGCCTGCATCAATATCGCCAGATCGAGTACCCATCACCAACCCTTCAAGTGGCGTCATGCCCATACTGGTTTCTGTGGACTTACCAAACTCCACAGCACAGGCACTTGCACCGTTACCGAGATGCAAAGTAACGATGCGGAGCTCGTCTATCGGTGTTTTAAGCGTTTCAGCGGCGACTTCTGCAACGTACTGATGCGACGTACCATGGAATCCAAACCGTCTTATACGGTACTTGTCAGCTACTTCCGGATCAATCGCGTAATTGCGCGCACGCGATGGCATACGAACATGGAAGGCGGTATCGAAGACTGCCACATGCGGGACATTTGGCCAGTGCTCGCTGGCTATGGTTATCCCCAGCAAGTTGAACGGGTTATGCAAAGGTGCGTCCGCAGAGCGCTCGTTAATTTCAGCAATTACGTCAGTGTTAATAAGCGCTGCTTCAATAAAACGCTCGCCACCATGCACCACTCGATGACCAACAGCCTCAACCGTATGACCGGCAACAAGCTCCACCAGATCGTTTAGTGCTTGCTGATGAGTTGTACCGGTAGCATCAGGCGGTACAAGACTTTCGAATTTTCCGGCTAGAAGTCGCTCGTTGGTCTGCAGATTGATCAACTGGTACTTCAGGCTGGATGATCCACTATTGATTACCAATACTTGCATGTTCGACACACCGAGCTCAAAAAGTAAATGGTACACGGTTTAAATAAGCAAATTCTACTGACAAGGCATACAGCACAAGAAAGATAGCTTCAAAGACTGCCATCAAAGGGGAAGCATTTAGGTGACTGCCCGGCAATCAGGGTCAGTACAGAGGTGTGAAACTTTGAGTCGGGTAGTTCTGATCGATTGAGGTGAATAATTGCTCTTCTTTAACGAAATCGATCGTAATAGCTGGCTAAAAATCCGCACCC
>JALZUX010000112.1 GCA_023301405.1 Granulosicoccaceae bacterium
TGCGGCAGGAACCCGCGCAGTGTGCATAGATCAACCATCGAGGTAACAATCAAAACATCGAAGGGGCCGGCAAGCTGCTGCTGGTGGGAAAACGCAAAGGTTAAGCCGTTTCCTCTGGCGCGCCAGTAGAAATGCCGATCAGGCAGAGCAACCACAGTCCAATCAACTTCCGCTAAGCCCCTGCGCAGAATGTTGCGCCAGTGACGATGGCTGACCGCATCATATCCCGACAACAGTAGAACACGGAGATTACTCAAAGGCACACTCACGAAATTTTAATAATTTGGCTGAATTCTAACGCTGGTGCTACAGATTTGATCTATATTTGTTTAAAACCATCAAAATAGCATTGAGAAGAGCGCCGCAATATTGCTCGCTGCAGTGGCGTTCAGTATAGATCATCAGGCATTTGCACCTACTACCACCCGCCTATTTATTGGAGGACGGAATGAAATACACACTAAAAACGAGCGTAGCAGCGATCGCGTTAACCATTTGCGCAACTGCGACGACAGCTAGTGCCACTGACCTCACCATTGCAACCGTTAACAACGGCCACATGATCGAGATGCAAAAGCTCTCGAGCAAATTCGAAGCCGCCAATCCAGATATTAAACTGAACTGGGTTACCTTGGAGGAAAACGTTCTTCGCCAGCGTATCACCACTGACATCGCCACAAAAGGCGGCCAGTTTGATGTAATGACTATCGGAATGTACGAAACCCCGATCTGGGGCGAGAAAGGCTGGCTGGTCGAACTGCAGCCTGATGCGGCCTACGACATTGACGACATCCTGCCTGCTATGCGAAGTGGCCTGTCCCATAACGGCAAAATGTACGCCGCACCCTTCTACGGCGAAAGCTCAATGATCATGTACCGCAAAGACCTTGTCGACGCTGCTGGCCTGAGCATGCCTGATCGTCCATCCTGGGGCCACGTTTATGACGTAGCCGCTGAGCTACACAAACCCGACGACGGCATATACGGCATTTGCTTGCGTGGCAAGCCCGGTTGGGGTGACAACATGGCGTTCATCACCACCATGGCCAACTCGTTTGGCGCTAGCTGGTTTGACGATAACTGGAAGCCACAACTGGACAGTCCAGAGTGGCATGCCGCGGTTGAGTTTTATGTAGATCTACTCGGCAACTACGGCCCCCCCGGATCCAGTAGTAACAGCTTCAACGAAATTCTTGCACTTTATAACGAAGGAAGGTGCGGCATATGGATCGACGCCACCATTGCAGCATCTTTCATCACCGACCCTGCGCAAAGTAAAGTCGCTGACAAAATCGCTTTCGCACAATCTCCTGTTGCGATCACTGATCGCGGTGCCAACTGGTTATGGGCTTGGGCACTCGCTATTCCTGCCGGCACTGAAAAACAAGACGCCGCAATGAAGTTCATTTCGTGGGCAACTTCCAAAGAATACATCGCACTCGTAGGCGAAACGAATGGCTGGGGCAAAGTACCAACCGGCACTCGCGCATCGACCTATGCAAATGCTGACTTCCGGGCCAACGCCAAATTTGCAGAGGCCGAAATGAAAGCGATCAACTCTGCTGATCCTTCCAACAGCACCTTAAAGAAAAGTCCTTATATCGGCGTACAGTTCGCTGCCATCCCCGAGTTCCAATCAATTGGTACCATTACAGGCCAACAGTTGAGCGCCGCACTTGCGGGTAAGAAAACCGTTGAAGCGGCTCTGGCGGCGGCACAAAAAGCGGCTGACCGGGAAATGCGTAAGTCCGGTTACTACTAGTTTTCAGGCCTTACATACTTGCTCGCACTTTGCGGGCAGATGTACAAATACCTGACGACGCAATTAACGAGGTACTGCTTTACCGTATCACTGGCTAAATGCGTGCTCGCCCGTTAGCTGCTGTGTCGCCTTCTTCGCTATGTTTGCTGTGAACCCAGCTTAAGAACACCGTTATGAACAACACGCTACGTCGCCTGTTAATGGCACCAGCCGTAGGCAGCCTGCTGATCTGGATGTTAGTGCCACTGGCAATGACGATCTATTTCTCACTGATCCGGTACAACTTGCTGTACTCCGGTGAGCACCCTTTTATCGGCCTTCTAAACTATGAATTCTTTTTCACTGATGACGCTTTCTGGCCGGCGGTACAAAACACCCTGATCCTGGTATTTTCCGTTATCGGCATCACTGTGACGGCAGGATTATTACTTGCCCTATTAATTAATCAACCATTCCCCGGTCGCGGTGTTGTGCGTGTGATGATGATTGCACCATTTTTCGTGATGGCTACAGTGAACGCTCTGTTATGGAAAAACATGATGTTGAATCCAATCAATGGTATCTCGGCATGGTTAGCCGGCGTCTTCGAGGCCCAACCCATTGACTGGCTGGCAGACTTTCCGTTGCTGACCGTAATTATCATGGTGTCATGGCAATGGTTGCCATTTGCGCTATTGATTTTTATCACTTCACTACAGTCTCTTGATCAGGAGCAACTTGAAGCTGCGCAAATGGACGGCGCTGGTAAATTCACCCTATTCAAATCATTTACATTGCCGCACCTTGCCCGCCCTATCGCTATCGTGGTCATGATAGAAATGATTTTTCACCTTTCTATATTTGCAGAGATATTCACCACTACCGGTGGAGGCCCGGGCAACGACAGCACAAACCTGGCATTTCTCATCTTTCGTCAATCATTGATGCAATACGACGTTGGGGTGGCATCAGCCGGTGGGGTGTTTGCGATTATGTTAGCCAATATTGTGGCTATATTTTTACTTAGAATGATCGGGAAGAACCTGACATGAGATCAGAAAGCCTACTTGCTCTGTCACTACGAACGCTGTTTGCCTGGTTTTTTGGTCTGATAATTTTTTTTCCGTTGTTCTGGATGATTCTTACCGCCTTTAAAACAGAACTCCAAGCTATAGCCATCCCACCGCTGTTGTTCTTCGAACCCACTCTTGAAAATTTTAGTATCGTCCAGGAGCGCAGCGACTACTTAAAGTACGCCATGAACTCACTTATCACCTCAGTGGGCTCAACTATCCTTGCACTTGTAATAGCGATTCCCGCAGCCTACGCCATGGCATTTTATCCTCGGAAGCGGACGCCTGATATCTTATTGTGGATGTTGTCCACCAAGATGCTACCGGCCGTTGGTGTATTAGTGCCTGTTTACCTATTGTTTCGCGATACCGGTTTGCTTGATTCAAGAACCGGACTGATCATTATTTTCACGTTGATCAACCTACCAATTGCTGTTTGGATGATGTACTCCTACTTCAAAGATATACCCCGCAACATTCTGGAAGCGTGCCGTATGGATGGCGGATCATTGCTGAGTGAAATTCGACACGTGTTAATCCCGTTGAACATGGGTGGCATCGCATCAACTGCCCTGCTGGTGATCGTCCTCAGTTGGAACGAGGCTTTCTGGTCTTTACATCTAACCTCCGCCAATGCAGGAACACTGGCAGCATTGATCGCGTCATATTCAAGCCCTGAAGGACTGTTCTGGGCCAAGCTGTCAGCCGCCTCTGCACTTGCAGTAGCTCCAGTGGTTGTACTCGGCTGGTTCTGTCAGCGACAACTGGTACAAGGCCTTACCTTTGGCGCTGTAAAGTAATGGTGAGAATAAAAAAATGAGCTATCTAACACTTAACAGCATCAAAAAAAAATACAGTGATCTTGCCGTTATTCGCACTATAAGTTTGTCAATCGAACAAGGCGAATTCGTTGTATTTGTGGGCCCATCAGGTTGTGGTAAATCCACCCTGCTTCGGCTAATCGCCGGGCTTGAAGATCTTGATGCCGGCTCTATTACCCTTGACGGTCAAGACATCACCAACGTCGCTTCATCAAAAAGAGATATGGCAATGGTGTTTCAATCCTATGCGTTGTATCCGCATATGACAGTCGCCAACAATCTATCCTTCGCATTAAGGCAAGCGGGCCTACCAAAAACCGAAATCAAAAGAAAAATCGACAAAGTAGCAGCAACGCTTGAACTCACTCCATACTTGGAACGAAAGCCCGGTGTGTTGTCCGGCGGACAACGGCAGCGAGTTGCTATCGGGCGCGCAATTGTACGCAACCCTAAAGCGTTTCTATTCGACGAACCACTGTCTAACCTTGATGCCGCACTGCGTGTCGATATGCGCCTTGAGATCGCCAGACTTCACCGTAATTTGGGTGCGACCACGATATATGTGACCCATGATCAAGTTGAAGCAATGACGCTTGCAGACAAAGTAGTTGTATTAAATCGCGGCGTAATTGAACAAGCCGGCGCACCGGTTGACCTCTATGAAAACCCGAAAAACCTGTTTGTCGCTAAGTTTATCGGTACGCCACGAATGTCATTTATCCCGTCCCGTGTGGTCTCTGTTAATGAACTGAGTACCACACTTGAATCAGAGCAAGGTGCCTCAATCACTCTGGGGCCAACCCCTTTGGCGCCCAATGATTACATTCAAATCGGCATCAGACCAGAGCACTTGATACTCGACAACCCGGAGAATGCAGATCATCAAGGCGATATCGAGCTGGTCGAAAAGCTGGGCAGTGACACCTTTTGCTACATTGATAGCCAACTGGGTAGGCTAACTGCTCGCCTACCGGGCAATGTAAGGGTAAACCCCGGTGAAACGGTTGGCTTACACTTAAAAGATAAGTCATTGCACATCTTCAAAGAGCATCGCTAGCATAGAGTTTGTGACACACAATGCTTGCGAAAACCCTCAGCCATGCCATAGCAACCAACCAGCCAATCATGTTGCCGCCTTACATTTAAGCCAATAAAGATAGCGCCTGGTTAATATTCCTGCAGGCGCATTTTATCGTATGCATCAATAGTGGTATAGTGTGACCGCTCATTTCAGAC
Organism: Granulosicoccaceae bacterium; assembly: GCA_023301405.1. Lineage (GTDB taxonomy): Bacteria > Pseudomonadota > Gammaproteobacteria > Granulosicoccales > Granulosicoccaceae. The sequence continues at coordinate 4,872 of JALZUX010000112.1, forward strand.
ATTGACGCACGAATGCTGAAGACAACTTAACTGCAGTAAAGCAATCTTTAGAAAACCTTTAGATGATTTCTTCGACGATACGCTAGTTGCGTAGTTTAATGTAGCCGATAGCATAATGCGGTTACAAAGGGCGGCTTAGGTTTCAAGCCTGCTTTAGTCACCAGTAGGCAAAAAACAAAACGCAGGCCTTAGGCCTCGACACATGAGAACAACACTGTGCTGGAAAATAAAACCGCTGTAATAACCGGCGCATCCGGCGGAATTGGCTTAGCGGTACTGGAAGCTTACCTGCAAAACGGCGCTAACTGCATCGCCACCGACATAGGCCCATGCCCTGATCAGATCACCACGATCCTCAAACAATTTCCCGAACGTGGCGACTATCTACAAGCTGATGTGACCAACTCAAATCACGTCGACAAGCTGTTTTCACACGCTGCTAGCAAGTTTACATCAGTTGATATTCTGTTTAACAACGCGGCGATTTTCGACATGGCGCCTTTGCTTGAATCAGACGAAGCGATGTACGATCGCATTTTCGACGTCAATGTTAAAGGTATGTTTTTTATCATGCAAGCGGCTGCACGCTCTATGGTAACGCATAGCAAAAGCGGTGCAATCATTAACATGGCATCTCAGGCAGGGCGGCGCGGGGAAGCATTGGTTTCTCATTATTGCGCCAGCAAGGCGGCAGTGATCAGTTACACCCAATCGGCAGCCATGGGTCTTGCGAAACACAATATTCGTGTAAACGCCATATCACCAGGCGTCATTGATACTCCTATGTGGGCAACTGTTGATAGCCTATTCGCCCGTTACGAGAACTTACAACCGGGCGAAAAGAAACACGCTGTAGGCGAAGCCGTGCCACTCGGTTACATGGGTTCTCCCAAAGACATCAGCGGAACGGCGGTATTTCTTGCCAGTTCCGGTGCTAGCTATATAACCGGGCAAACCCTCAACGTCGATGGTGGGAACGTGCTAAGTTAATACTTATGAGTTTTCGCGAAACTGGTAAACAACCCGAGTTTGAAATAACAGAAGGGCTTGACGGCTCAGTCCGTTACCTTGAGCACGGCTACCCACACCCGTTTGTTCGGTGGCATTACCACGATGACTTCGAGTTACACTATATCGTCAACAGTAGCGGTAAGTTATTCGTTGGTGACTACGTGGGCAATTTTGATCCCGGCAATCTTGTACTCACCGGACCAAGGCTTCCGCACAACTGGATAAGCCATCTACAGCCAAATGAAGTCATTCCCCAACGAGATATGGCCGTCCAATTTGGCTGCGATTTATTTAGCCGATTAACACCGATTTTACCAGAACTTGCGACCCTGAATGCTCTGCTTGAACGCGCCCGCTACGGAATAGAATTTTCAGGCGTTAGTCCGATAGTCGCACACAAACACATGACAGAAATAAGTCAGGCAGACGGGCCAATGCGCTTGGCGAAATTTCTGCAGTTTATGCATTTACTCTCATTAGAAACAGACTATCAACTGCTGTCTACCGTGCAACTGAAATCAAATGCCGATGACCAAATGCTTGATAAAATCGACATCGTGGTCAACTATGTGACTGACAACTTCAAGGATAATATCAATCTGGCCGAAGTTTCAAACCTCATTGGTATGAGTGAAAGCGCGTTTTCACGCTTCTTCAGCAAAGCCACTGGCAATCGTTTTTCTGACTTCCTGACACGCCTTAGAATCAGTCGTTCTTGTGATCTTTTAGCACACACAGACAGCAACATTACTAACATTTGCTATGAAGTCGGCTTCAACAATGTGGCTAATTTTAATCGGCGATTCAGGCAAGTAAAAGGCCTAACGCCCCGTGAGTACCGCGATAGCGCCAAGCAGAAGTATAATTAAAAAGGCTCGCGTACATGCCACTTCAGCAAACGATCTATCGCATTACGCTGATTTACACTGTGCTTTATATTTTCATCAATACACGTGCCGCTAATTCACTACACCAATAAGGCATCAACCTCGCTGTCTTCCGGGAATCGATTTAACGCTTTCTTTGAGAAAACCAGCTGATCGCCCTTGGTGATTTCAAAAACCCCACTGTCGCCTTCAATAAGCGTGACCTCGGCGCCAGCTGAAACTTGTAGTCGATCTCTCACACGGAGAGCAGTCGGCTTGTAGTTTCACTGCATGCAAAACTCTATGGTGAATTTCATTATGTCTCGTTATTTTTACGTTGAGAATGTAAATGCGCAAGCCCTATAAACTGCCGGTTTGCACCCGCCACTGATTAGCATAGTGCCCTTTGTACTCTAAGAGTTCAACGTGGGTGCCCTGCTCTGCTATCTGCCCGTTGTTTATCACAACAATATTGTCTGCGGCAACGATTGTTGATAGTCGATGCGCAATCACAATCACTGTACGGTCTATCGAGATTTTTGCCAAAGATCGTTGTATCGCAGCTTCTGTTTCATTGTCAACTGCACTCGTAGCCTCATCAAGCACTAACACAGGCGGGTTTTTCAGTATCGCTCTTGCCAGTGATAAGCGCTGACGCTGACCACCCGACAGGCGAATTCCTCGCTCACCCACTGCGGTGTTTAGTCCCTCAGGTAATTTTTCAATAAACTCCCATGCTTCAGCGGAACGCGCTGCCAGCGTGATTTCGTCAATGGTGGCACCAGGCCGACCATAACTGATATTGTCGGCAATACTGCCATCAAAAAGATAAGGCTCCTGGCTGACAAGCCCTATAGCGCCTCGCAGCGCTTTTAGTGTTAAGTCATTCACGGGGACGCCATCAATGGAAATAACGCCATTGTCAGGCTCATAAAACCTCAGTAATAACTTAACTAACGTAGACTTTCCACTACCCGTTGCTCCGACAAGCGCCGTTGTTTTACCAGCAGGCACCAGCAAAGAAAAATCGGTTAAGCCTGCGCCTGAGCTTTTGTATTTAAAATTAATAGTAGTGAACACAACTTCACCTGCAATGGGCTGTGACAGTTGACGAGTGCCTTCATCCACTACTTCCAAAGGTGCCTCAATTAACCCGAGAATTCGGCGAGTGCTGGCCATCGCACGCTCGTAGAGGTCTACCGTTTTAGCAAGATCAGTCAGTGGCCACAACAGCCGTTGCGTTAGAAATACCAGCACTCCATAAGCCCCTACATTCAACTTGCCATCAAGCGCGAGAAAGGCACCATATACAAACGTAAACAGAAAGCCTGCAAGAATCGCCATTCGGATAATTGGAATAAACGCTGAACTCACCGCTATTGCCTGACTATTAGCCTCTACATAAGCCCGGCTATCAACGGCAAGCTTTGCAGCTTCTCTGTCTTCAGCGGTAAAAGACTTGATCGTCGCGATACCACCAATATTATTTGAAAGTCTGTTAGCAAGTTGCCCCACCTGCTTGCGAACATTTGCGTACAACGGCGTTGCCCGCTTCAGGAAAAAAAATGCTCCCCAAATGATTAAAGGTATTGGTGTGAACGCGAGTAATGCAATAGTCGGAGACAGGTAGAAAAATACCCCACCCACCAGAATGATTGTGACGAACGTTTGCAGGAAATCATTAACGCCGCCATCAAGAAATCGTTCGAGTTGATTTACGTCGTCATTGAGTATGGAAATCAACTCACCTGAACTGCGCTCTTCAAAATAGGCCAGCTCTTGCTGCTGTACTCTGACATAGGCATCCTGACGCAACTCGGCTTGCAGCTTCTGGGCAAGGTTACGCCATAAAATCAAATGAAAATATTCAAACAGTGACTCACCCGCCCAGACAAAAAAGGTAAGCACCGCCAGCACGGCTATTTGAGCTCGTGCTGTCTCAAAACCGAATGAAGCGACAAAACTGTTTTCCTGATTGACGACAACATCGATCGCTATACCAATTAAAATTTCTGGCATGACGTCAAAAACTTTATTAATCACCGAGCAACAGCTCGCCAACCAAATTCGACGGCGATGACCGCTCGCGTACCGCACCAGATTTAACAGCGCGCCAACACTGCTTGCCTGCGATTTTATTGGCTTTATTCCTTCAGATTCAGGTGTAATAACAGCCGCTACCGTTGTGTAGGGAGCTAGGTCAAGTTAGACATTCAACAACAGATGTTCGCGCTCCCAAGGACTGATTACTCGCAGGAACTCCTTATATTCTTCTCGCTTAATGGCGATGTACACACTGCTGAAAGTCGGCCCCAAAAGCTCTCTTATCGACTCGTTTTTTTCGAATAAGTCTAGTGCTTCAATCACACCTACCGGTAAAGACCTTGGCATGTCATAGGCTTCTGTGTCGATGGGATCTCTGGCGATGATCCCTTGAGTCATGCCTAGGTAGCCACAGGCTAAGCAGGCTGCCATAGCCAGATAAGGATTAGCATCCATCCCCACAACACGATTTTCAACGCGTCTTGCTTGCGGCCCCGACACCGGCACACGAATACCCGTAGAGCGGTTGTCGGTACCCCATTCAAGGTTGATCGGCGCTGAAGCATCTGGTACCAACCGTCGGTAGCTGTTCACATACGGCGCCAACATACACACCACAGAATTCAGGCACTTTTGCTGCCCACCAATGAAGTGGTAAAAAAGGTCGCTGGGTTTGTCGTTTGTGGTGTTGAATATATTCTCACCGGTGTGAATATCGACCACACTCTGGTGAATATGCATGGCGCTTCCCGGTTCATTTTCCATTGGCTTGGCCATAAAGGTTGCGTAGCAGTCGTGACGCAGAGCCGCCTCGCGGATGGTTCGCTTGAACAGAAACACCTGGTCTGCCAGATCAACGGGATCACCGTGGTTTAAATTGATCTCAAGCTGACCTGCTCCGCCCTCCTGCATCAAGGTATCTATTTCAAGACCTTGCGCTTCGGCAAAATCGTAGATGTCGTCGACTACTTTTTCGTATTCATCTACACCGGTTATGCTGTACGCCTGCCGACTCACGCCATGGCGCCCGCTACGACCAACCGGCGGGCTGATCGGGTCATCTGGATTGATGTTACGTTTTGTCAGATAAAATTCAAGCTCGGGAGCGACCACCGGCCGCCAGCCTTTTTCATGGTACAGATTAATAATTCGCTTCAGCACGTTACGGGGCGCAAACCCTACTGGCTCATCATCCTGGGTTTGCAGATCATGAATGACCTGCATAGTTACATCAGAGGTCCACGGCACTGCTCGCGCGGTAGCGTAGTCTGGAACCAATACAAGATCAGCTTCGGTCCACGCGTTAGGGATATCTACCTCAGCATAGTTGCCGGTGATGGTTTGATAGAAAATAGACGACGGTAGGTACATTGGCTGAGCACGGAAGAACTTCGGGGCTGGCATGGTCTTGCCACGTCCGATACCGACTATATCTGATACCACGCATTCGACTTCTTCAACTTTTCTGTCGCCCAACCACGACTGCAGTGCTTCTGGCAATTTAATACCCAGATCCAGGTGTGAGCGGTTGCGATCAGAGCAGGAAGAAAATGAGGATGTCACACGTAGACCTTTGGCATTGCTTATTCTTAGACGCCGCAGTTTACCTCAGATGACACCGCTTTGTTGCACTGCTAGCGCCGCGACGCCGCAACTGCTGCCATGGCTCAGTGCTGAGCCGCTAGTTCGATCACAGGTAAACGAAGAACAACTTACCTGGCTGGCCGAGAATGAATGATCTACTGCGGAAGCGGTGTTTTGGCCAGCTATGACGATCACAACATTAAAGACGAATGACTATTCGCCTCTATCGATCGAATTATCTGACTCAAAATTTCACTTCGCAGTCCAAGACCTTTATGCTCGATTCACCAACTAGTGCCTATTTGTCAGGAGTATCGAAGGTACCACCCACGTTTAGCTCAATGCCTTCCTCAGTAAAATCAACCTCATAACTCAAGTCACCCTTCGGGTAGGCTTCCATAAATGTCAATGTGTTAGTCATGGTTTCAGGGCTTTGTCCAGCCATCTCCAACACAGTTCGAGCTTTTGTCAGTATCTGACGGGTATCGACACGCGCCTGAAACAGACCTTCTGTATCGTTGCCATCAAGACGATTCGCATAGTCTGTACCGTTCTCGCCGCTGTAAATCACGATATTTTCACCCTTGATCGCCGCTTTCACCTGAATACCTGCTGGTATAGGCAGGGGCAACAACGGGTTGAGTAACAATTCACTGCCATCCAACGGTAATTCGGCCAGGATACCCAACTGAGGCATCATTTTTAATGTTTGTACCAATAGCGCCGGGTCAGCCGCTGAAATAGCAATCGCCGTATCAACACTTTCCACCGGCGCGTTGGGATCTTTTGAATCCACATCGACGTCGAATAGATTGAAAGACAGGCCTCGCACACCACGAGCAAGCCCGCCAAACATCACGACACCCAGAGACGCCGCACTAAGATCAGTTTTTCCTAGATCATTCATGCCCGCTAACGCAGTGCATTTGTAATTTAGCGATTCGGTCAATTGACTAAACTGCCCGACAAACTGAGCTAACCGGTCAACACTTATCCCCAACCCCACAGAGACCATCGCTTGACTGGATGACTGGGAAGTCGGCACCATACCGCGCAACAGCATCAATGTGTCACGCAACAGTTCATGCTTAACGACAACCGCCATGTGCGATTGGTAAGCGACTTCTTTTTCGGTGACATCGAATTTCCGCGCACCGGAAACGACCATCGGCCATGAAGCGGCCAATGCTGAAACCTCTGCGCGGCAAGGTTCGCTGCGCATCATAGCAAGGCCTTGCTGCGCTTGTGAATCATCTTTGAGAAGCTGCGTTAGCTGCTTAGATGCGTCAGACTCCGTATCGGTAATCGTCGCCGCTATCTGCTCAAAATCAACGTAAGAAACCATCTCATCGCCGTAATCCCATTGTTTACGAAGTTGCTTTAATTCCCCTGAAGCTACTATCGATCTAGCCGGTGGCGTGACACCAGTAATTGAATTAACCAGAGCGGTATCTTCCCCATCCGGTAGAAAACTGACAATTAAATCGGTGCCATCATTGGCAACTAACAAGCTCGCCCTGGAATTGTCTGCTGAGCCCGATTTTGTATCGGCGTTGCCCTCAGTCGTATTTTCGATTGCCGCGTCGACTTTTTCGCCAATCTTCGCTAATTCTTCCATTGAATAGAAACGGCTTGTGACATCTTTGTCTTGTACGTTACGCGATTTGATTCCGTGCTCTTTCTCCAGGGCATCTAGAGCGGCATCAAATTTCCCAGCGTCCTTAAGGGCGAGACGGGCAACTGGAAAAATACCAACGGTGTACACAGACATTTGCAGATCACTGTCAATCCCCCATTCAGCCATACGCTCAGCCGGGTTTTCAAATATCTCCATGATGGTACCAATCGCTTCAGCGCCTTCTGAAGACTTTGGCAACTCAAA
>JALZUX010000113.1 GCA_023301405.1 Granulosicoccaceae bacterium
TGCAGCCTTCAATACAGCCCGTAAGGGCGCCGGCCGTGTTTGGCCATGGGCGCTCGGATAAGTGAATTTGAAGACGCGATGTCTTTATAGTTTGATTAATACAAGAGCGCGATAGATTGACCCCTGAGCAAGAGAATCTGCGGAAATCCAGTCAGCCCATGTGGCGACAGCTTATTCGATTGTCAAATGAAAGCGGCTCGAGCTTGCAAAGCCAACTCAGGCGAGCGCTGGTCACCGCTATACTTGACGGGCACATACCGCACCATCGTCCGCTGCCGTCATCGCGTGAGCTTGCACGTCAGTTGGGCGTAGCACGTAATACCGTTGTTCACGCCTACCAGCACTTAATGGATGAAGGCTATTTGGTTGCTGAGGAGCGACGTGGGTATTTTGTAAATACTGACCTCGTCAATAGCAGAATATCCAGAGCACCAAAGCTTGTCGACAGTGACGCTGCGTTCCCTAACTGGGAAGATCGTATAAAGACCCGGCCGTCGTCGCAGCGGAATCTTGGTTTGGCGCTGCGCAACTGGCGTGATTTTGACTACCCCTTTACCGCCGGGCAAACCGATCCGGGTCTGTTTCCGGTGAATGAATGGCGAGAGTGTTGCCGTCAGTCCCTGGCGGTGCAAGCGATCACAGAATGGATGCCTGATTCGGTCGACAACGATGACCCATTATTGCTCGAGCAAATACAAAATCGGGTGCTGCCACCAAGGGGCTTATGGGTTAGTACTGATCAAATACTGGTCACTATGGGGGCACAAAATGCCTTATATATCCTGGCCAGGTTACTGGTAAGCGAGGGCGACAAAGTCGGCTTTGAAGATCCCGGTTATCCGGATGCCAGAAATATTTTCGAGCTTCGTCATTGCGACATCGCGCCACTGCCAATCGACGAAGACGGGCTTGTGGTTGATGATCGTATCAATGACTGCAGTCTGGTGTATTGCACGCCCAGCCACCAGTCACCGACGACTGCCACCATGTCACTAGGTCGTCGACAAGATCTGTTGCGCCGCGCCGGTGAGCACGATGTATTGATTATCGAAGATGACTACGAAAGTGAATTAAATTTCGCAGGTGCCCCGACACCGGCGTTAAAGAGTCTTGATGGTAATGACCGGGTTATCTACATTGGTAGTTTATCGAAAACTCTGGCTCCCGGTTTGCGATTGGGTTACATGGTTGGCCCTAAGGCACTCATTGATGAGGCGCGAGCGCTTCGCCGTCTGATGCTTAGGCACCCGCCCTCAAATAACCAGAACGCAGTGGCTCACTTTCTGGCGTTGGGGCATCACGATTCCCTAGTGCATCGGTTGGCCCATAGCTATCGGCAGCGGTGGGAAGCAATGGATGAAGCGCTAAAAGAATATCTACCTTATTCCAGTCGGGCTCCAGCGTTTGGCGGTAGCGCGTTTTGGGTGAGGTTGCCACTAGGCGTCAGCGCTGACGATATTGAACGTATAGCAGGCGAAAATAGTATACTGGTGGTTTCTGGAAATAATTATTTTCTTGATCCTCAGCCAGAAAACGCCTACTTGCGTTTGGGATTTTCTTCGATACGCTCTGAAAAAATAAAAGACGGCATTGAAAAATTGGCCAAGCTCATTAATGACGTTGCCAGCTAACCTATCGTCAGATGAAAACCTTAGGGGTCCGCATCTGGCTCTTGATACGTAATTATAGTTACAAACTGTATTTTGCAGTTTTACACTCAATGAGGAAATGTATGAGTAATAAGGTCGCCTTTGTTGGTTTAGGAGTCATGGGTTATCCAATGGCAGGACACCTGGCTGCTGCCGGTCACAGTGTCTCGGTCTACAATCGAACAGCGGCGAAATCAGCGCAGTGGGCCAAAGACCATAAGGGCGCAGCCGCTGCTACCCCTCGCGAAGCGGCAGATGGAGCCGATTTCGTTATGGTTTGTGTCGGCAATGACGATGATCTCCGATCAGTGGTTTATGGGGATGACGGAATACTTGCTGGTTTAAAAAAAGGCGCCACCCTTGTTGATCACACCACCGCCTCAGCTGAAGTCGCCCGTGAGCTTTACGCAACCTGTAAAGAGCAGGGACTGAGCTTTATTGATGCGCCGGTTTCGGGTGGCCAGGCCGGTGCTGAGAACGGTGCACTGGCAATTATGTGTGGTGGCGAACAGGCAGTGTATGATGGTGTCTTGCCAACCCTTCAGGCTTATGGCAAATCAGTAGCGTTAATCGGTGAGGCCGGTTCCGGCCAGCTGACCAAAATGGTTAATCAAATTTGTATTGCCGGTCTGGTACAGGCACTTGCAGAAGGAATTAATTTTGCGCAGGCTGCAGGACTTGATGTCGAAAAAGTGGTTAGTGTTGTTGGTGGAGGCGCGGCGCAGTCGTGGCAAATGGCGAACCGTTATCAAACTATGGCGAGTGATGAATTTGAATTCGGCTTCGCAGTTGACTGGATGCGCAAGGATTTATCAATCGTGATTGATGAAGCTCGTCGGAACGGCGCTTCAGTGCCGGTTACTGCCATGGTTGATCAGTACTATGCCGATGTACAAAAGATGGGCGGCAATCGATGGGATACGTCAAGCCTTATTGCCAGGCTGAAAAAATTCTCGTAGTAGTTCAAGCGGCTATCGATTCAACACGAGTCAATAGCCGCAACTTTGCATTTTTACCAGCGCTTGGCAATAGGGTTGGTAAGCGGTTGAGCAAAGCTTTTTAGCTGTGAAAAACAAAGATTAGTGCCGCTTAGAAAAGAGCGTGTAGCGAGGTTATCGCAAGTGTGTGAGATGTTGCCTATTGCATGTGGGCGTTTAGTTGTTCCAAGTAAGCACATGTAGTCGGCAAAGATTGCATGCTTTGAGGCGACCGGCCGTAGCGCTACTTCGTGGTTGTCCCAGTTGCGTATTTCATCCCTTCATCGTATTTTCTTTTGGTGGACAAATTTAGACACAAAGAGAAACATGTACTTGAGTGCAGCACAGTTGTGCGAAAAGAGTAGTGCTGATTGATTGGGCATTGATTAAACTTAGCGCAAGTTGTTGCAACCATAAAGTCCCGATTCCACGGAAGAATGCAGCAAAAGCGACGATTTGATCTCTAAATAATGCTTGAGAGTTGCGTGGAGGTTAACCGTGGGTCAGACTTGTATGTAATAATGATCGAATAACTACGCTCCAGTGTGTCAAAAGTGAAACACCCCAATATGCGATTGCAGATAAATGTCTAACAATCCTCTGGTTAGATTTCAGAACGTCCAAAAAAGCTACGACGGAAAAATTCTGGTTGTTAAGGATTTAAACCTCGATGTAGAAAAAGGCGAATTCCTGACGATGCTTGGCCCGTCAGGGTCTGGCAAAACCACCTGCTTAATGATGCTTGCTGGCTTTGAGCCAGCGACACATGGGGAAATCTACCTAAAAGATGAACCCATAAATAATGTGCCGCCGCATAAGCGCGGCATTGGCATGGTGTTCCAGAATTACGCCTTGTTCCCTCATATGACTGTCGCAGAGAACCTTGCATTCCCACTAGAGGTTCGCAAAATGTCGACAACAGAGCGCACTGATCGCGTTAAACGAGCGCTTGATATGGTGCAACTGGGTGACTTTGGCAATCGGCGGCCAGCACAGTTGTCCGGTGGGCAGCAGCAACGTGTGGCAGTAGCCCGCGCATTGGTGTTCGACCCCGACTTAGTCCTGATGGATGAACCACTAGGTGCGCTTGATAAAAATTTACGTGAACAAATGCAGTACGAAATAAAACACATCCACGAGAACCTCGGCGTGACCGTAGTGTACGTAACACATGATCAATCCGAAGCACTCACGATGTCTAATCGTATTGCGGTGTTTAACGACGGAAAAATTCAACAACTGGCCGCACCTGACGCACTCTATGAGCGACCGGATAACGCGTTTGTTGCGCAATTTATAGGTGAAAATAACAAGTTGCGCGGCATCGTTGAAGACATCGACGACGGTTATTGTGTTGTCAAAACAGACACTGGCGCGATGGTATATTCCAAAGCGGTCAACGTAACCAAACGTGGCGACAAATCAACACTGTCGTTGCGACCGGAACGCGTGGTGATCAGTCCAGAAGCAGGCGCTGTGCAAAATATGTTTGAAGCACGAGTACTTGAACTCATTTATCTTGGAGATCACATTCGTACCAGGATTTCACTGCTCGGTCGTGAAGACTTTATCGTTAAGGTGCCGAATTCTGCCAATCACGCTTTTATGCGTGAAGGTGAAATAGTCACTGTCGGGTGGTTACAGGAAGATTGTAGGGCGCTGGATGCGTAAAGCAGGTTGAAACAAACTAGTCCTTAGCAATGACACTTAGGGTTAAGGTGTCATAGCCAAGGCTTAACATTGAGCCGGCCTTGCCGGAATATTAATAAACGAGGATTTCAGCAATGAAAAAAGTTACAACTCTTCTGGCAGCCGCATTAGCCACGGCTGTAGGCGTTGCCAACGCTGCAGACACCATCACCGTTGTTTCATGGGGCGGTGCTTACACTAAATCTCAGGTTGAGGCGTACCATAAGCCCTGGATGGCGGCGACAGGTAACACTGTTGTTTCTGAAGACTACAACGGTGGTCTTGCTGAAGTTAAAGCTCAGGTCGATGCCAACAACGTAAAGTGGGATCTTGTCGACGTTGAGCTTTCAGACGCTATTCGTGGTTGTGATGAAGGCCTTCTTGAGCCGCTGAACATTGACGACATGCCTAATGGTGCAGACGGCTCATCAGCCACAGATGACTTTTTACCAGGCACTTTCTATGACTGTGCTATTGCCAGCATCGTTTGGTCTACCATTTACGCTTACGATTCAACAAAAGTTTCTGGAAGCCCGTCAACAATAGCTGACTTCTTCGACCTTGAAACGTATCCCGGTAAGCGCGGCCTTCGTAAGAACCCCAAAGCCAACCTTGAAATGGCATTAATGGCTGACGGCGTACCTGCTGCTGAAGTCTATGGCGTCCTTGAAACTGAAGAAGGTATTGCGCGTGCATTTGCCAAGCTCGACACCATCAAAGGTGAAGCAGTGTTCTGGGAAGCTGGTGCTCAGCCTCCACAGTTGCTAGCTGATGGCGAAGTTGTGATGACTACCGCTTATAACGGTCGAATTTTCAACGCAGTCGCTTCTGAAAAGAAGCCATTTGAAATTGTTTGGGATGGCCAGGTATGGGATCTTGATTTGTGGGTAATGCCAAAGGGTGCGCCAAACAAAGAAGCGGCAATGGACTTCCTTAAATATTCAACTGGCACAGAAGCGCTAGCCGAGCAAGCTAGCTGGATCTCATATGGTCCGGTTCGTAAATCATCATCATCATTGGTTGGTTCTTTCCATGACCAGCCTGAGCTGAAAATGGCTGACCACATGCCTACTGCTGAAGCAAACTTGACTAACGCACTGCAGAATAACTTTGAATTCTGGGCTGATAATCAAGATCAGCTGAACGAACAGTTCAACGCTTGGCTTGCTAAGTAATCAAAGCAACACTGTAGTATCCGCCTCGGAGATCCTCTCCGGGGCGTTTTTATTTAACGACTAACGTATCTGCATGAACGAAACCACAGCTGCCGAGATTGACGACAAGTTGCTGCGCAAGCGCCTTGGTAAAGCCATGTTCAAAAGTCGGCTGCGCGCATTTTTTCTTGTGTTACCTATCTTATTGTTTCTTCTTATTACCTTTATAATTCCCATTGGTTATTTTTTATTCCAAGGGATCTATGACAACACCTTTTCATCAATAATGCCTCAAACCACTAAGGCATTATCAGAGT
>JALZUX010000114.1 GCA_023301405.1 Granulosicoccaceae bacterium
TCAATAGAGGCGAATAGTTGTTCTTCTTTAACGATATTGATCGTAATAGCTGGCCGAAAGACCGCGCCCGCAGTAGATCATAGTTCCCGGACAGGCTCCCAGGAGCCTGTCCGGGAACTAGGGTCGTTGCGAGGGCGTGAGATTTTGAGTCAGATATTTCGATCGATAGAGGCGAATAGTTGTTCTTTTTTAACGATATTGATCGTAATGGCTGGCCAAAAGGCCGCGCCCGCAGTAGATCATAGGTCTCGGGTGGCCATCTATCACGTTACTCAGAGATCGTGAGTTCACCATTAACAAATCCAAGTTGCTGCTCACCGTCAAGCACAGCACAAATTGCTAATCCGATCAGTTGTCTGCGCCACCCCTGCATGATCAGCGTATCCCGATTACCTTTGATGAGATCTTCCAGTGATTTTCGTGGCGCGAGAATAGTCGGGTTGATGCGCAACTGTGTGGCATTAGATTTTGCCACCGCTGACAACACATCAAGTGCCGCGTCTTGCAGAGGAGTCAGTTTGGTTTTTCGAGGAGGAACCAGGAAGGTTTCTGGTTTTGCATTGCCGGCCTGCTTAATGAGGGCCGTTATGGCGCTCCCGTGTTGGTTGCGAAGGCCGTCAGAAAGACCACGAATATGTTTTAACTCTGCCTCGTCTTTCGGCATTTGTTTAGCCAGATCGACAAGTACATCATCCTTCATTAACCAGCTTCGCGGCAAGTTGCGATCGCGTGCGGTGAGCTCGCGCCACTTGGCTAAGTGTTGCGCTGTAGCGAGTCTAGCGCCTTTTAGCTTGTCGATTTGCTTAAGTTTTTTCCACATATCTTCGGCAGGCTTTTCATATAGATGTGGATTTGTCAGATCGATCCACTCTTGATCAAGCCAACTGAGCCGATCTAGGGATGCAAGCTCATTGCGCATGACTGGATACATTTGCGCCAGATAAATTACATCATCGGCTGCGTAGTTAAGCTGTTGTTCGGGCAGAGGTCGTCGGGTCCAGTCTGCTCTTGAATGTGATTTGCTTAGGTCGACTTTCAAAACTTCTTTAACCAGATTCGCATAGCCGATTTGCTCCTGGTGACCAAGCAATGGTGCGGCAATTTGTGTGTCGAAAAGGTTTTCGGGGACTGATCCTCGCAGCCAGTAGAAAATTTCAAGGTCTTGGCCGGCGGCGTGCAGCACCTTGGTGATTGCCGGGTCGTAGATCACATCGAGCAGCGAATCGATGTTTTCGAGTGCCAGTGGGTCAACACACGCAACAATATCGCCTGCAGCGATCTGCAAAAGACAGAGTTCTGGCCGGTAAGTGCGTTCACGCAGAAATTCGGTGTCGAGGGCAATCCATGATTCTGATGCAAGTGTTGCAGCTAGAGTATTAAGTGCTTCGGCGTCATCAATATAGTCGATATTTCGGTCAGAACTCATGCGGGGCGGCCAATAGGATAGGCGGCTATCATACCGATAAGTGAACAGTCATTCACGGAAGATTGTCCACAAAATTCAGCACAGCGCTAAGGTACGGAATAGGTTGAGTTTGTGGTTGCCGTCCGTGATTCGTAAGAAAAGGACTGGCGCCTGTTGATGTTTCAGGGTTTGAAAAATCAGGCTGGCGACGTTGTCGCAGCATATTAGTGAAGGAATCGGTGCTCGACTACACTGCAAATGTCTGCGTCGTTGTATTTGTGCAAGTCATATTCAGTGTATGGATTAGGATCGCGACCGATGTCGCGATCCTTGCATGTGGGGCTTAGCTATGGAGCGTTCGAGGGTCTCCGGTACCAAAAAACCGATGTGACATGATCACGTATTCGTGCTCGTCGTTGGCGGCATCCAGTCCCATCAGGCTTTGGCGAAGGTCGTCTGCTTCATCAAGACGGTTTGCTGCGACCAGCGCATTCATCAAAATTTTCCGTGTCTGGGAGGCATTGACCTTTGAATCCGCAGCACTGTTTTGCAGAATGTCGCAGGCTTTGTCGTAGTTGCCGCGTGCCAGCTCGACGCTGGCAAGGCCTACCGGACCTGCAGAATGGCCGGGTGCTGATTGCGAGATTAGTTCAAATGCCGGCTGAGCTTCGTCGACCAGTCCGGTTGCCAGGCAGCTAATTGCCAGTGTATTCAGATAAGTAAGTTCTTTTGAATCCATTTTCATCCCCAAATGTTCAGATGCAAAACCGCGCTGTAAGTCGCGATTCAACAGGAGAACTGCGCAACAGTTTTTGTTATTTCAGGTGTTCTTATCGGCGCTGTCGGGGGGGAACTTGATTTAATTAACAGGCGAACTGCGTATTTTCTCATTGTAGCGTTCGGACAGGCCTTTTCTCTAAGAAGGCATCAACATTTTCAACCGTTTCCGGGTCCATCATATTGCTAGCCATTACTTCGGCCGCAAGCTCGTAGGCATCAGGCAGGGGCTTAGGTAACTGATCGTAAAATAGCTTTTTGCCCACACGCAGTGCGGCATTTGGCTTGGCTGATATTTTCCGGGCCATCTCGTCCACAGCAGTATCAAGGTCTTGTTCTGCAACACTGTGGTTAATCAGTCCGTATTCAACAGCCGTTGCGGCGTCTATAAAATCACCGGTGAGTAATAACTCTAGAGCTTTCTTTTTACTCACGTTTCGCGATAGCGCCACTGACGGCGTGCTGCAAAACAGCCCAAGGTTTATTCCGGTAACACCAAACTGAGCAGTGTCGCAAGCAATCGCAAGATCGCAAGTAGCGACCAATTGGCAGCCGGCAGCGGTGGCCATACCGTTTACTTTTGCAATAACAGGCTGCGGCAGAGAGGAGATCATTTGCATCATTTCTGAGCAGTTGGCGAATAGCGTACGGTAGTAGTCACCTGAATGGTTTGAGCGCATTTGACGAAGATCATGTCCGGCGCAAAAAGCTCGGCCGTTTGCGGCAATGACAACCACCGCGATGGACTGATCGTTGTTGATGGATTTTAGCTCTATTAACAACTGGTCAAGCAACGCTTCTGACAGCGCGTTAAACTTATCCGGTCGGTTGAGGGTAAGGGTGGCAATACCATCTTGCTTAGCTACTAACAGAATGTTGTCGTTCATGGTGATCATCTTCTCGTATGAGTGGCTCTTTGCGCATTATAAAACAGCCGCTTATGGAAACTATAGACCTCAATTGGTCTGACAGGCAAGAAAGGTATGCAAGCACTTAGTGCAAAAATTACATTGGCTGATTTTGGTGAAATAGCCAGCCAGCGCCTACCATTTGCGCAGTTGATGGGCTTACAGCTCGAGGAGATTACCCATGACTTCGCGGTGATGAGAGCATGTTACCGCGATGAATTTCTGCGTCCGGGGGGCACGATTGCCGGGCCAGTACTTATGGGGCTTGCTGACGCTGCCATGTACGCTCTGGTTCTAGGGCGGGTGGGGCCGGTAGAGCTTGCAGTGACGACCAGCTTAAATATTAATTTTCTGCGTAAACCTGCACCCGGAGATGTCCTTGCACGCGCCTCTGGGCTGAAATTTGGTAAGCGACTGGCGATTGGTGAAATTTCGATGTTCAGTGCCGAGCATCCGGATGTCATCGTTGCTCATGCCACCGCGACCTACTCTATACCTCCGGGCGACATAAGCTAAACCTCGTGCGCGGTTTTAAATGAATCTGTGGCGATGCGGGTTTTTCATTGCTTGCCGCAGAACTTACAGCATTTAAGAGCGTCAGATCCAAGGTAAAGGAAATCATTTTTCAATAGCTGCAATGCTGTTGCAGGTTTAATGACGAGTCCTGGCAGGGCTGGATGATGAAAGGCAAAAAGCGAGCTTCAATTCTGTGCAAAGTCGGTTGGCGATGATTAGTAACAGAAAAAACATGGTTTGTGATCAGTCGGCTTGTATGCGCATTTATTGGAAACAGTTCACCGGGGGGTAGAGTCTTGATCAGATTGCTGTATTTGTTTGATCGCGCCTTAGTAACCCTGACTATAGAAACGACAAAAAAGAGTGCTACTCCCTCATCATGAATGATTCAACTATCAAAGCTTGTGTGTTTGACGCTTACGGCACGTTGTTCGACGTTCATTCCGCGGTAGGCAAGCATCGGCAGCGACTGGGAAAGCGTGCAAATGATGTATCTGCAACCTGGCGAACCAAGCAGCTAGAATACACGTGGCTCCGCAGTCTGATGGGTGATTATGCTGATTTCTGGCAGGTGACCGGAGAGGCGTTGGATTACTCGCTTGACGCACACGAAATCAAAGACCCGGCATTGTATGAGGATCTCATGCAGGCTTACTTGAATTTGACAGCCTACGACGAGGTTCCGAAAGTTTTACAAACGTTAAAAAATGCTGGATACCAGACGGCAATCTTAAGTAACGGCGAACCTAAAATGCTAGATGCGGCAGTGAAGGGTGCGGGGCTTGAGTTGTTGCTCGATGAATGCCTCAGCGTTGATGAAATAAAAATCTTCAAACCGGATCCGCGTGTATACAAACTGGCGACTGATGTCTTTAATCTTGAGCCATCGCAAATCTTATTTCAGTCTTCTAATGCGTGGGATGCCGCCGGAGCTGCTTTTTATGGATTTCGGGTGTTATGGGTGAACCGATTCGGGCAACGTCAGGAGCGGCTACCCGCCAAGCCTGACTATGAGGCGAATGACCTCAATTATCTGTTAAAAGTACTGGGAATTTAAGGTTACTTTGTAGCAAATAAAAATAGTGCGGCAAGTTGCCGCACTACCAATGGTGATAGCTTCGATTCACAAATCTTCTTCTTCGCCAGTACAACTCCGTGCTAATTATACTATTGCCTTCTTAAGTGGGCGCTGAGTACAAGTGTCACGACCTGCTTTTCTAATTGTTGCTTTGAATCGTCTGCAAAGCGTTAACTTCACAGAGTGCATATCTACGTTAAGGCGCGGTAGCAAGTTGCGTGTCTAACCGCAATTCGTCGACCTGTACATGCCCCTAACAAATAGTTGGAACGGCCGGGAGGCTGCGTTGTTTAGGTGTGAGTATGGTGGCTAGTTGATGCTCTACAATCAGTTATTGCATAAAAGTCTTTGAATTAATTGGTATAATGCTTGTAAAAAATAGTTACGCCTTGTTCTAGTTTTGCGGGCTAGCCGACGCCAAGTGACAGCGCCGACTTGTTACGGCTTACAGGCCTTTGTGAGAGCCATCACACAGCGGGGCTTTGTTGGTTTTTTTGCACGCGCAGAAAAATACTTTTCCATCTTCTTCGGCGGTATATTTCATCGGGCTGAAATCAGAGCCTTTATGTGAACCATCACAAAAAGGTTGCTTTGAGCTTTTGCCGCAGGAACACCAAAAATAGTCTTTGCCCTTTTCAACGTCGATTGGCATAGGGGATTTACCAGCAATTTCTGCTTCACTCATGTCGTTCTCTTAGTCTGTTGGTTGGAAATTAAAAAATGGCACTGGCTGTTTTTTGAAAAGAAACCAAATGCCCAATAATGCGCTGCAAACCCACCAAGCTAAACAAGCCGTTACAGCGACTGCAGTTGGGTAAGCCAGCAAGGTGATCGCAACGCCTGTGAACAAAGCCCAAAAAGATAGGATTTGCCAAATGAAATGGCTGTGGCAATACGTGCCAAGTGTGTCGGGTAATCTAGCGTGATTGATAATGACACCGATCACTGCGGTAATGCCAAATAGAAACCCCAATGCATACAGCAGATAAACCAATACAGCGATTTGATGGGCCGTGTGCGTTTTCTCTGATTTCAAGGCGAACTATCTCTTACGGACTTTGCGTAAAAGATGGTTGGCAAATGACACTATTCAAGCACTCTATACGAAAAGTTACAGTGCTGGGAGC
>JALZUX010000115.1 GCA_023301405.1 Granulosicoccaceae bacterium
TCACACCCGATGCGGGTTACTCGGGTGATATAGTCGTGCCATACGATATCGTTGATATCGATGGTGCAACAGCAGCAGCCACTCATACAATAGACGTGTCTAACGCACCCCCGGCAGTAGTCGATCCCAATCCGGCAGCGGGTACGCCTTTTATTAATGCGTTAGATGCCCGGAATATACTGGTGCCTGCGGTAGACGGAATACCGGTGAGCATTGATCTGGATGATTACCTGACAGATCCTAATAGCGATATACTGACGATCACGCGGGAAGCGTTACCAACGGGCACAAGTTTCGATCCGTTTACCAATATCGTCAATTCCGTCCCTAGTATTGATAACACGGGGGATACGATTTTGCCGTTTACGGTGACAGACAGCAACGGTGGAACGATCACACTCACTGTCACTATTCAAGCGGTGAACCCGGGGCCGGAAGCATTTGATGCAACGGTTTCCGGTGCCTTTGGGTCACCCACAATCATAAACCCGTTAGTCAACGACATTGATCCTGATGGTGACGATCTTACTATCGTCGAGATCAATGGCCAGTCACTGACTCCGGGTGTGGCGCAAACAATTGATGTAACAAACGGTTTAGTGTCAGTGGGCATAGATGGATCTGTTGCCATTACACAGGCCACAGGCTTTAAGGGCCTTATTGGCATTCCGTATACCGTGGCCGATGCGGACGGTGCGACAGATACGGCAATCCATGCGGTAATCTTTCCTAACGACTTGCCGGCAGCGTTTGATGAAACTGTGGTCGGACGTTTCGGTGAGCCAGTGATCATTGATCCTTTAGCCAATGACATCGATCTCAACGGAGATACATTAACGATCACGGAAATTAACGGGGTCACAATATCACCCGGCGTAGCCAGAACATTTCCGGTTCGGAGCGGCGCGATGACTGTAACTGTGGATGGCACAATAACCTTGACACCTGATGCCGGTTTTTCTGGCGAGATTAATGTGCCGTACACCATTGTTGATGAGGATGGCGCCAGAGACTCAGCGATACACCGAATACAAATTCCCAACGCTACACCTGTCGCCGTTGATGAGACAATCCCCGGAATCTCCACCACGCCGATAGTCATTGATCCATTAGATAATAATAGTGATCCGGACGGTGATCGTTTGGCAATTGCCGCGATTAACGGTGTTCCTTTAACGCCCGGCTTACCGCAAACGATTACCATAGCCAATGGGTCAGTCGCGG
Source organism: Granulosicoccaceae bacterium (assembly GCA_023301405.1). Taxonomy (GTDB): domain Bacteria; phylum Pseudomonadota; class Gammaproteobacteria; order Granulosicoccales; family Granulosicoccaceae. Next base: position 1,225 of record JALZUX010000115.1, read on the forward strand.
TGGCCATCGACGGCACAATAACAGTGTCTCCTGATGTAAGCTTCTCCGGTGACATAGATGTGCCGTACACCATCGCAGACAAAGATGGAGCAACAGCTGCAGCAATCGTCACAGTGGTGGTACCTAATTCAGCCCCAATTGCTGTAGATGATACAGTAACCACGGACTTTGAAATACCAGTTGAAATCAATCCATTGGCCAATGACACTGATGCTGAAGGCGATGAGCTGAGCATCACGGAGCTCAATGGTATAACGTTGATACCCGGCGTGGCTCAAACAATTGTAGTACCAAACGGTACGGTGACAAAGACTGCTGATGGCACCATCACCGTGACACCGCAGCCGGGTTTCGCTGGTGACATCACTATTCCATATACCATTGATGACGGTATTGGTGGTTCAGACGCTTCAATTCACACAGTTAATGTTGGTGATGCGCCGCCGCAGGAAGTGATAGAAATCCTTGAACCGGGCTCACCAGTTATTGAACCGGTTAACCCGGAAAACATACTAGTGGCCGCCGTAGATGGACAGGCTATTACTATCGATATTAGCGAACACATGACAGACGCCAATGGTGACCCGGTAACGATCGATCCTACTTTATTGCCGGCTGGTTCCACATTTGATCCGTTATCGAACGAGTTAACGTTTGTGCCCGAATTAAATAACAGTGGCGCTACCCTGGTTCCCTTGACGGTAACCGATAGCGCCGGAAACGAAATTAACCCTACAATTACTATTCAACCTGTTAGTGCAGAGGCACTCGCTAACTCGGAAAAAGTAGACGCGCCTTACGGTCAACCTGTTATTGTTGAACAGTTTATCACCGATACCGATGCAGACGGTGATCCACTTGTTTTGGCTGGGCCCCCCTTATTGATGAATGAGTCTGCCGGTACATTAATGTTAGACGGTGAAAACTGGATGTTTATACCGGCCTCCGGGTTTAGCGATGATGTTGGTATTATCTACACGTTGCAAGACATGAGCGGTAAAACGGAGGCCTTTGTGTTGACTGTCACCATTGCCGGTTCAGAACCCGTCAGCGCTCCTGCTTTCGCGCCAATCCTACCAACGATTATTGCAGAGAATAGAGCCACGGCAGTCACTGGCAAAGAGTACCATCGTGAGTTTCTTAAGCCGTTACAGGAAGTGAATTCTACTGTTCTCAGCTTGTCAAAAGCCTTAAACGGTCTTAATAATAAACAGCTATTCGGTACGGTAGAGTCAGATATAGCTGCTGTAGTTAGTGAGTATTCTACTAGCGAAAAAAATCTGAACCATGACGAATCTGTGGGACGACTATTTGATAGCAGTTATCGCGACGTACAAAGCTTTGAGCCACCTGAGGAAGATGATAAACTTT
>JALZUX010000116.1 GCA_023301405.1 Granulosicoccaceae bacterium
GTGTGAGATTTCGAGTCAGATATTTCGATCGATTGAGGCGAATAGTTGTTCTTCTTTAACGATATTGATCGTAATAGCTGGCCGAAAGACCGCGCCCGCCGTAGATCATAGTTATCGGACAGCTACCTTGCCTTTCCAGCAATGAATGATTTACTGTGGAAGCGGTCTTTTGGGCGGCTGTTAGAATCACAGTCAAAAAGAGTGCGCACTATGTTTATTATTGACCTGCCTCAGGCAGGCACGTACACCGAATTCAGGAATTTTCCTGTGATCACAGTGAGTCGGGCCGTGCAGATAACCACTGCATTTATAGCGTTAACTCTATCGAGTGCTTGCGCCAAAGCGCCTGACAAAAACGCCCAACTCGATCGTGCTCGTGCCAGCTTTCAGAGTATCAGTGCCGACTCTGACTTGATCCAATATTCAAAGGATGAGCTGAACACGGCACGCCTAAGTCTGGCCAGTGCGGAGCAAGCATGGCTTGCCAACGCAGATACCGTTGACATAGATCATCGCGCCTATATTACTCTGGTAGACATCGAAATAGCACGAACACTTACCGCCGTACGCAGCACTCAGGAACAGATCGCCAGTCTTCAGTTGAGCCAGCGTGATGCGGTGGTGAGCTTGCGCTCAGCTGAGGCAGTTGCTGCAAATTCTGCAGCCCGGCTAGCGCAGAACCAAGCAACACGTTTGATGGCCGAAGCCGAGCAATTAAAAGCCGAGGCAGCAGCACGTGAGAGCCAGCTACAGGCACAACTTGATGAACTCAATGAATTGAGAGAGTTGCAAGCCAAGAGCACCGATCGGGGTCTGGTGTTAACACTGGGTGATTTGTTGTTTGATGTGGGCAAATCGACCCTGAAGCCGGGGTCAATCGGTAATATCGATGAGATAGCCACATTCATGCAGAAGCACCCGGATCGGGCGGTGGTGATAGAAGGCCATACAGACGACACCGGTAACGAGGATTCCAATCGTGAGTTGTCATTGAACCGTGCCAAAGCCATCGGCGGTGCATTAGAGGCACGCGGCGTTGGCTTTGCACGGATAGAAACACTGGGGCTGGGTCAAGACATGCCCGTAGCCAGTAACAACACAGCAGTAGGCAGGCAATTGAATCGGCGCGTCGAAATTATTTTCCCCAATGATGAGGAAACAGAGATCGTCACTGGTCGCTCCACCGACAGCGAGTAATAGTGACCTAAGTCGATCCGCACGGGTCCGTTGGAATACATGCGTACAGTTAAGTTTGATGAAGTTCGCTCGGCACAATACTCTGAAGGAAATCGTCTGTCCGAAACTACCGCGGGCGCAGTCATTTGCCCAACTGTTTACGATCAATCTCGTTAAAACCAATTAAAGGGACAGTTACTTTATGGCTCAACAAAAGACAAGCATCAACTGCGACGTGTGTTGCAATCCTATGCGGTTGCAATGCTATACTGGCCCAGCACCGGCCCAAAGGGTTAGGTATCGATAACAGGCGAAAACATACGTGAATCAGTGTCCTTCAGAAAAACAGATAACGGCAAGCGCTTCTGCGTGCCCGGTATCTGTGCAGTCTGTTTGGCAAGGTTTCTTTTATTTTACGTATTGGTCAACAGCCTGATCGACTTTGTCCGACGGCGTATACCACTAACCGCCACCGGATAAACCAAAAACATTGAACTCCGCTGGCAACACCCAGGAGCTCAATATGACAACACCTACTGATTCCCTCTCACCTCCAGACGGCAACGGCATCGACGTTCCTGGACGCGCTATTGAATTGCCAACGCCCGCTAGCTGTCGCGAAAGCCAGCCGTTGTCTGATATCTTTGCCGTGCGTGTGAATGCTCAGCGTGAAGCGATTGGCTCAATTCTGCGTGGTCAGAGCAAGCGGTTGATTGCGATCGTTGGCCCTTGCTCGGTTCACAGTGTAGAGCAGGCGCTGGATTATGCGGATCAGTTGGCCGCGGCCCGACCTCGCTTTGAAGACGCTCTGCTGATAGCGATGCGGGTCTACATAGAGAAACCACGCACAACGGTTGGCTGGCGGGGACTGGCACTTGATCCGGCGCTGGATTCAAGCATTGGGCCTGAAACGGGGCTGCTTGAAAGTCGACGAGTTATGACAGGCGTGATTGAACGCGGCCTGCCGGTTGCAACCGAGAGTCTCGATCCCTTCGTAGTGCCTTATGTTGAAGATCTACTGGCGTTTTCCTCGTTGGGTGCGCGTACCAGTGAATCACAATCTCACCGTCAGATGGCGGCGTCTATGGCTTGCCCGATCGGTATCAAGAATGCCACCTGCGGTAGTCTGGCGGTGGCTGCTGATGCGGCGGTGGCGGTAGGAGCAAGCCAATCAGTATTCAAGGTGACGCCTGATGGCCGTGTCTGTTATGAACTTGTCTCCGGCAATAGCAATACGGCGTTAGTGCTCAGAGGTGGTGCACAGGGCCCCAATTATAGCTCTGCGCATCAAGCCCAGGCACGCCAGTTGTTGCAGGCACGAGGTGTCAGGGCGGGGGTGGTTGTGGATTGCAGTCACGGCAATAGTGAAAAAATTGCTAAACGTCAGGCAGAAGTAGTGGACTACATCAGTAATCAGCTACGTGCCGGTGAGACTGCGCCGGCTGGTGTCATGATCGAAAGCCATCTGTACGGCGGCAAACAGTTGCCCGGGCCAGTGTCATCGCTTCGTTACGGGGTGTCTGTCACCGATGAGTGTCTGAGCTTTTCCGATACGCTGAATTGTCTTGAAACTCTTGCAGGCGCGGTTCGGGCCCGATACCAACGTAAACC
>JALZUX010000117.1 GCA_023301405.1 Granulosicoccaceae bacterium
TATAATTTTAATTTTCCCCTACGGAGAATCATATGACGTTTTCGCTGGTTGCAAGATGCCGTGATACGGGTATGTTCGGTGTGGCAATATCGTCTTCTTCACCCGCCGTTGCCGCCCGGTGCTCGTACGCGCAAGCAGGTGTTGGCGCAGTTGCCAGCCAAAATATTACTGATCCAGCACTGGGTCAACGCGGGCTTGATTTGCTAGCGAGTGGGGCCTCTAGTGAAGAGGTTATCGCCATATTGCAAAGGACCGGTGCACACATTGACTATCGACAAGTGCTAGTGGTGGATGGTGCCGGGCAACCAGCTATTCATTCTGGCGGTCAGGTATTGGGGATCTGGTCAGAAGCAACAGCAGACAATGTAGCCAGCGGTGGGAATTTGCTTGAAAATCAAGGAGTACCACAGGCTATTGTTGATGGCTTTAACGAATCATCGGGGCTTTTGGGTGACCGACTTATCACCGCCATGCGGGCCGGGCTTGCAGCCGGTGGTGAAGCTGGCCCTCTGCACTCAGCGGGGATGAAGCTTGTCGATAGAGTGTCATGGCCGGTGGCAGACCTGAGATGTGATTGGACTGAAAATTGTCCGATCGAAGCAATTGAAACCGCCTGGTCGGTGTATAAACCGCAACTTGATGCGTACGTACAGCGTGCACTGGATCCCCGTGAGGCACCTAGTTACGGTGTGCCGGGTGATGAGTGAGATCGGCGCTCAAAGTAATTTAATGTTATTCGGTAGCTAGTGCGGTACTGATGTCGTTATCTCTCAGACAGCTTGAGTATTTTGTTGCGGCTGGTGAATTCGGCAGTATCAAGCAGGCGGCGTTAAACGTGAATATTTCGCAGCCTGCTATTTCATCGGCAATAGCGCACCTTGAAAGTGAGCTGAAGCTTCAGCTATTTGTTCGACACCATGCGCAGGGCTTGTCACTGACATCAGCCGGTAGGCGGATGATGCGTGAATCTAAGCTGATGCTAAAGCAAATGCATGGTCTGTACTCAATTGCGGCTGAACTAAAGGATGAGGTATCCGGCAGTTTATCGGTGGGCTGTATGGTAACGCTAGCCCCGATGATTGCCCCCGAGCTTGGCCATTCGTTTACCTGTAATCACAACGCAGCAAAAATAGACTTCATAGAAGGCAGTCACGATTCGCTGCTGCTAAGGCTTAAGCAAGTACAGATAGACGTCGCGATAACCTATGATCTTATGTTTTCAGACGACATTGTCTTTGAGCCACTTGCCGAATTACCTCCGCAGGTGCTGCTGCCGGAAAAGCATAAGCTGGCAAAAAAGGCTGAAGTAAGTCTTCAACAATTGGCTGACCAACCTATGGTGCTGCTTGATTTACCGCAGAGTCGTGAGTACTTTTTGTCATTATTTGAAAGTAAAAATTTACAAGTGAATATTGCCAGCCGTGCAAGCAGTCAGGAAGTTGTTCGAACGATGGTGGCAAACGGCTTTGGCTTTAGCATAACCAATGTCAGGCCCAAAAACCTGACTGCTATGGATGGTCGTAGGCTGGCGTTGGTTAATTTGGCAGGCAAGCACAAGCCCATGCGAATAGGAATAGCGACTCTTGGCCAGGTTAGTAAGCCAGGTATTTTGCAAGCTTTTGAAGCACACTGCAGATCACTGATTAGCAACAATGGTATCCCTGGTATGGCTGCGCTGTGACGCAATGCCTTAGCCATCCTACATTTAACTGAATTGGATAGTGAATAACATTATGGCTCGACATCAACGATATGATGTGTTATTCGAAGAAGTTAAAATTGGTCCGGTCACCGCCAAAAACAGGTTTTATCAAGTGCCGCATTGCAATGGTGGCGGCTATCGTGATCCTTCAGCCGCTGCTGCTATGCGCGGTGTAAAAGCCCAGGGTGGTTGGGGGGTGGTGTTTACCGAACAGTGCGAAATGCATCACTCGTCTGAGATTACGCCGTTTATCGAGCTGCGGTTATGGGATGACAATGATATTCCGCAGATAGCTAAAATGGCCGACGCCATGAAAAGTCATGGCGCGCTTGCCGGTATCCAGTTAGCGTATTCAGGGATCAACGGTCCTAACTTTTATAGTCGGGAAGTGCCATTGGCGCCATCAGCCATGCCGATACGTACGTTCACCAATGATCCCGTACAGGCGCGCGCGTTAACGAAAAAAGACATCAAAAATTTGCGCCGCTGGTTTGTTAATGCGTTTAAGCGATCAAAGACGGCGGGTTTTGATCTGGTGTGCCTGTATGGCGCACACGGGTTTGGAATATTTCAGCATTTCTTATCATCGGCGACAAACCATCGCACTGATGAATACGGCGGTAGTCTTGAAAATAGATCCCGATTTGTCAGGGAAGTCATTCAAGACGCGCACGATACTATTGGTGACACCATGGGTATTACTCTGCGGCTGTCGCTTAATGAAATGATTGGTGATCTGGGGTTCGCCAATTCAGAAGTCCGTGATTTTATCGAGATGCACAAAGACCTACCTGACCTATGGGACCTAGCCCACGGCACCTGGGAAGACTGTTCGGGTACATCGCGGTTTAAAGAAGAAGCAGCGCAATATGAGCTGGTGACAGGTATCCGTGAATTGACTTCTAAACCTATTGTAGGTGTAGGCCGATTTACGTCCCCCGATGTGATGGTTAAGCAAATAACGTCAGGCACCCTTGATCTTATCGGTTGTGCCCGCCCATCTATTGCAGATCCTTTTTTACCGAAGAAAATTGAAGAGGGTCGGACTGAAGATATACGTGAATGTATCGGCTGCAATATCTGTATTACCGGTGATATGACGATGTCGCCTTCCCGGTGCACTCAAAACCCCACTTTTATGGAAGAATGGCGTAAGGGCTGGCACCCCGAAATCATACAAAGCCGGGGTGACTCCAATAATGTTCTAGTGGTTGGCAGTGGTCCAGCAGGATTAGAGGCGGCCCGTGCCCTGGGTGAGCGTGGATACGATGTAGCATTGGCAGAATCGGGAACACAAGTCGGGGGCAGAGTAACCCTTGAAAGCAAATTGCCGGGGCTTTCTGCGTGGGGTCGTGTAAAAGACTACCGTGAGTACCAGATAAGCCAAATGCCCAATGTGCAAACTTATTTTGAAAGTCGGTTATCGACAGCTGAGGTACTTGAGTTTGGGTTTCAGCAAGTGGCAATAGCAACGGGTGCTACCTGGCGGCGTGATGGTGTGGGCCGCCAACATGTTTTACCGATAGATATCAATAGTCACATGCCGGTGTATACGCCAGATGATCTAATGGCTGGCAATCTGCCGAAAGGC
>JALZUX010000118.1 GCA_023301405.1 Granulosicoccaceae bacterium
GTCATTTCAGATGCGGCGTTGCCAATGTCTATTTGTCCGCAGGCGATGTTGTAGGGTCTGCCGTCGAGTGAGGCGGTTTTGGTGAGTCCGGTAATTGCATGTTTGGTGCTGGTGTACGGCGATGATCCCCAGCGTGGTACATGTGCTGATATAGATCCGTTGTTAATGATTCTGCCGCCTTGTGGTTTTTGATCACGCATGGCGTTGAAGGCGCCTCGTACTATAAGAAATGCGCCGGTTAAGTTTACGTCGACTACCTTTTTCCAGTCTTCAACACTGATGTCACCGATAGGCGCTGCCTTAACGTTGTTGCCGGCGTTATTGAAGACCACATCGAGTCGTGCAAATTTTTTGTTGATATCTTCAAAGAGCTTGTCCACGGATGCTGCGTCGGTTAGGTCTGCTGGACACACTAAAACGGAATCAGGGTCGGCGTCTTTGACTAGCTCTTCAAGCTGATCTTGTCTGCGTGCAGTGACTGCTACTTTGTAGCCAGCTTTGATGAAAGCGGCGGCGGTGTTTTTTCCTATCCCTGAGGATGCGCCTGTAATGAGTGCAACTTTGGGTTCAGACATTATTTTATTATCCTTAAGAATGTTTTTATCTAGCTGAGTTGATTTGGTTTGACAAAATTAAGAGAGTAGTGTGTTGCTTTCTATCAAGGCAATGCCCTGGCTTGTCATTGAGTCAATGGCCGCCTGGGCGCTGCCGTCCATATCAATGGCACGGCAGGCGTCGGTGATGACGGTGGTGTTGAAATTTTCTTTGTGTGCATCTTGTGCGGAATAGAAAACGCAGTAGTCCAGTGCCAGGCCAACACAAAATACGCGTTTGATTTTTCTGTCCCGTAAATACCCGCTTAAGCCGGTGCTGGTGGTATGGTCGTTTTCGTAGAAGGCTGAATAAGAGTCGATTGACGGGTTGGTGCCTTTGCGAATTACCATCGACGCCGGGGTGGTGTTCAAGTCGGGGTGGAATTCTGCGCCCTTGCTGCCTTGAATGCAGTGGTCAGGCCACAGGGTTTGTTCGCCGTAGGGCATAGTGATCATGGTGAAGGGGTCATGACCGTTGTGGCTGCTGGCGAAGCTGCTGTGGCCGGCCGGATGCCAGTCCTGGGTGAGCGCGATATTTGAAAATAGCGGGATCAGCTGGTTAATGACCGCAACGGTGCCGTCACCGTCGTTGACGGCAAGTGCGCCGCTCGGGCAAAAGTCGTTTTGCACATCAATGATCAGAAGTAGGTCGGTTTCGATAATGGTCATTGGGTTTCCTCTGGAATTATCGCACCTGTCGGGTGATACGATCTGGCCTGTATGCTACCAGAGAATTTGCGCATATAGTGTTCGCGAATCTTTACGGAAATGGTGACGCAGGTTGCTCCGTTCAGGCATAACCGTGCTCAATTGAGTGGTGCATAGCGGCCGCAGAGCAGATATCATTGGCAGGCCCTACAGAGTACCGCTATGCCTTTAATTCCCCTGTCCTTTGATCAGCTTTTTCTTGACAATACCGGAAGCGGTAAGCGGTATCTGGTGGCCGGAGTTGACGAGGCCGGCCGAGGCCCGCTGGCGGGTAACGTGGTGGCGGGCGCCGTGATCCTTGATCCAAATAAGAAAATCCCCGGTCTAGCGGATTCGAAGGTGCTTACCGTTGACAAGCGCGAAGAACTGGCTCTTGAAATAAAAGACCGCGCTGTCGCCTGGTGCGTCGCTGAAGCCAGCGTCGCAGAGATAGACCAACTCAACATTTTACACGCATCAATGCTTGCGATGGCCCGCGCCATAGAGGGGTTACCTATCCCGCCTAATCATTGCCTGATCGACGGCAATCGTTGCCCGATTACTGACTTCAATTGTCAGGCTGTGGTGAAAGGGGATGCGCGGGTGCAGGAGATCGCCGCTGCGTCTATTCTGGCCAAGGTATCGCGGGATCAGGCGATGATCGAGCTTCACCAGCAATATCCGCAATACGGATTTGCTCAGCATAAGGGTTATCCCACTCGCGCTCATATGCAGGCTTTGCAGGAGCACGGTGTGCTCGATATCCATCGTCGCAGTTTCGGGCCGGTGCGTGAGTTGTTGGCTGAAGCACCTAAAGTAGCTGGAACAGTGCGATGAGTTTTGTTCATTTACGCGTTCACACTGAATACTCACTGGTTGACAGTGTGGTGCGAATTTCAAAAATAATGGCGGCAACGGCTGCAGGCGGGATGCCAGCGATCGCAATGACTGATCAAAGCAACATGTTTGCATTAGTCAAGTTTTATCGGGCCGCGATTAAAGCGGGGGTGAAGCCGGTCATCGGGGTGGATGCTCGTATTGCCAACCCGGAAGGGTTTCTGACGCCAGTGGTGTTGCTCGCTCAAACAATGACCGGCTACCTCAATTTGTCGAAGCTTGTGTCGCGAAGTTTTCAGGAAGGTCAGGCAGAGCACGGGGCCGTTATTAGCTTTGACTGGCTAAAGGGTGAGACTGAAGGACTTCTGGCGCTGTCGGGCGGCCGAGTAGGGGATATCGGGCGCGCCTTGTTAGCCGAAAACACCGATGACGCCGAGCGTTGCCTTAAGCGTTGGCAAAAGCTATTTCCCGGGCGATTCTATATAGAGCTGCATCGAACCGGCCGCCCCGATGAGGAGCGCTATAATCAAGCGGCGATTCAACTTGCGGGCAAAGCGCAATGCCCAGTGGTTGCCACTAATGATGTTCGCTTTATTAAGCAGGCTGATTTTGATTCACACGAGATTCGCGTGTGCATTCACCAAGGCTACGAGGTCACTAATCCGCGCCGTCCCAAAGATTACAGTGATCAGCAATACCTGCGCAGCGCTGCAGAAATGACAGAGCTATTCAAAGATATTCCTGAGGCGATTGAAAACTCTGTTCAGATTGCGATGCGTTGTAACCTGACAATTGCACTGGGTGATCCTGTGCTACCGGATTTTCCGGGGCCGGGCGGCATGCCGGAAAGTGACTTTTTGCGGCAGTTATCAAAGGAAGGTTTAGAGTGGCGTTTGGGCAATTTGTACGACACATCACGCCCTGACTTTGCACAAGTCAGAGAGCCTTATGACAAGCGCCTTGAGCGCGAGCTTAACGTTATCATCCAGATGGAATTTCCGGGCTACTTCCTGATTGTTGCTGACTTCATTAAGTGGAGCCGCGATAACGAAGTGCCGGTTGGTCCGGGCCGCGGGTCAGGTGCGGGTTCACTGGTAGCTTATGTTTTGGGTATTACTGATCTTGATCCGCTAGCCTTTGATTTGCTTTTCGAACGATTCTTGAACCCCGAGCGTGTATCGATGCCAGATTTCGATATCGACTTCTGCATGGATAAACGCGATAGCGTTATTCAATACGTGTCTGATAAATACGGCGCTGAAAAAGTGTCGCAAATTATCACTTACGGCACCATGGCGGCGAAGGCGGTGGTGCGTGATGTAGCGCGGGTGATGGGGCATCCCTATGGTTTTGGTGATCGCTTGTCGAAAATGGTACCGATGGATATCGGTATTACGCTGACAAAATCGCTTGAAGCATCAGAAGAATTAAAGCGCGCTTTTGCTACCGAAGAAGACACCAAGGCAGTGATTGAAATGGCGCTGCAATTGGAAGGCTTACCGCGTAATGCGGGCAAGCACGCGGGTGGCGTTGTCATAGCACCTACGCGCTTAACAGATTTTACACCGTTGTATTGTGAGCCTGATGGTTCAAGTCTGGTTACCCAGTTTGATAAAGACGATGCTGAAGCCGTAGGTCTGGTTAAGTTTGATTTTCTGGGTTTGCGAACGCTTACCATTATTGATAAAGCCGTGCGCATGATCAATAAAAACCGCCCTGCCGATAAGCAACTGAACCTTGATAAGCTGCCCTTTGACGATGCTCACACCTATGTATTGTTGCAGGAAGCAAAAACCACCGGTGTCTTTCAGCTTGAATCCGGTGGCATGAAAAAACTGATTGCCCGGCTTAAACCTGATTGCTTCGACGATATAGTCGCACTGGTGGCGCTGTACCGACCCGGCCCGATGAACTCGGGCATGCTTGATGACTTTATTGCTCGTAAGCTTGGTCAAGCACCGGTGTCTTATCCGCACCCCGATTATCAGCACGATACCTTAAAGCCGATTCTTGAATCGACCTACGGGGTCATTGTTTATCAGGAACAAGTGATGCAGATCGGTCAGGTGCTAGCCGGCTATTCATTGGGTGGGGCTGACGTTCTGCGCCGGGCCATGGGTAAGAAAAAGCCCGAAGAAATGGCCAAGCAAAGACAGGTGTTTGTTGATGGTTGTCGCGATAACAAGATCGATGATCACCTGGCCAGTAATATTTTTGATCTGGTTGAAAAGTTCGCAGGCTACGGTTTTAATAAATCCCACTCGGTGGCCTACGCGGTGCTGTCTTATCAAACCGCATGGTTAAAGTGCCATTATCCGTCAGAGTTTTTTAGTGCCGTACTTACCGCCGATATGGACGCCACAGAAAAGGTTGTGCGGACTATTGATGATGTTCTTGAGTCTGGTCTTAAGTTATTACCCCCCAGCGTTAATCATTCTGAAACCGGATTCACGCCAACAGATGCAAAATCGGTGCGCTATGGCTTAGGCGCTATTAAAGGGGTTGGCGAAGGCGTACTGGAAAAAATATTCCAGGAGCGCGATGAAAACGGTAAATACAAAAACCTGATCGATATGTGCCGTCGATTAGGTGGCGCTAATGTGGGTCGAAGTGTTCTTGAGTGCCTGATCAAATCGGGTGCGCTTGATTGCCTTGGTGAAAACCGTGCCACTGCGATGGCAAATCTGGCGCTTGCCTTAAATGCCGCGCAACAACAGGCACGCAACCTTGATAGCGGCCAGGCTGATATGTTTGGCAATGTGGCCTCCAGTGATGATGAAGCTGCCGTCGAATTGGTACAGGCAGAAGAGTGGCCGGATATCGAACGATTAACCGGTGAACGCAAAACTACCGGTTTGTATATCAGCGGCCACCCTATTGATCCGCATGTTGGTGAGCTAGCAAAAATCACCAGTGGTCGAATAGGTGACCAGTGCGCAAGAGTGCCGCAGCCAACCGGTGATGAAAAAGGCGGAGGTTGGGGCCGGGCAGGGATCGACGCCGTGGTGGCTGGCCTTGTCACTGATTTACGGGTGCGTGCGACCAATCGTGGTAGTCGAATCATGACCGCAACCCTTGATGATAAAACCGGAAAAGTTGATGTTGTCATATCCGGCGCGTTGCTCGAGTCAGATGGCAATAAAATGCAGCCCGATAGCATTGTTGTCGTTGAAGGTGGGCTTGGTATCGATTCGTTTAGCGGTGGTTACAGCATCAGGGCCAGACAGATTTATTCAATTGAAGACGCACGCGAACGTTTTGCCAGATTGCTGTTGGTGACCTGGAAAGCCAGTAATGGCGAGGCCCTGCAAAGTATGCACGCAGCCTTATCCAGTCATCGTAAGGGTGGGCGTTTACCTGTTTTTATCGACTACACCAATGAAGCGGCAACGGCTAGAATTAAGTTGGGAGATAAGTGGCAAATTAACCCTACTGCGCAATTGATCGAATCACTCAGCCGAATGGAAGGTGTGAGCGAGGTTGATATTGTCTACTGATTAAGGCCGGCGTTCACCGTTGCCTAATGTAAAAGACACTATGAAGCATCTGCGTTAATGCGACCATCTTTCAGTCAACGCTACTGGTTTAGTAGCTAGCTTTTGTAGTCGGTCAGGTTCGGTTCTTCCCACATCCAAGTCGTATCAAAGACTTGGTCTGTCTTTGCGTGGTGAGCTTCCAGATCCTTTAACCATTCAATCACCTTGGCCCGTGTTTTTCCATCGGCAGCACACACTCGCGGGGTGTGGTTGTCAAGCATGGGAATGGGCTCATCAAGTGCCTTGCGGTAGTGCTGGCTCAGGTGTGCTAAGAGCTGGGCTTTTATCTTGGCGACTGTCCGAGAACTAGGAT
>JALZUX010000119.1 GCA_023301405.1 Granulosicoccaceae bacterium
AGATTGGCCTCTTGCTGTAAGTACTCCGTGACCGGAATTTCCAGTAATGACATGCCATTCTGTTGAGCAAAACGCCCCTCAGTTATTGCCAGTCCAATCGGCCCACTCTCTAGCTGGCAAATCGCCAGTGAATTAAAAGTATCTTCGCTGTTTCCAATGATAAAACCATCGATCGATTGCAGCGAATTACCATCTAATGCCCAACTTAAATTAATCACTGGCCCAAACTGCAGCGGTTCTGCCTGCAACGATTGAAAGGAGTCTGGGAGGAAAACATGATTGTCAGTGATCTCGCGGGTGAATTGCCCCCCGCTTTCCAATTCTCTTATCAGTGTAAAGGAATACAAGCCGGCTGCAGTAGAAGGCAGGCTAGCAGCGTACTCGCCATCTCTGTCTTTTTGAAGTTCACCACCTTCTCCGTCTTGATGGTACCTGATCGATTCATTAGCAATAAGGTTTACCACATTGTTGCCAGCAAGATCTCGGGATGCAAAAGAAGCAGTTGCACTAGCTTGTCCGTTGTCATTTTGCACTAGAAAGGTTGCAATTAAGTTTTCGTCAGTCACTGAAATCGAATCAACATCACATGCCGTCAATGACGCAATCACGGCCAAAGACAGTACAGACTTGATCAATCGAGCTTGATTTATAGACACCAATATACCCCGCTTGTTATGTTTCATTGCGATCCTCACAATCACACTGCATTGCTGCAACAGCATTGCGGTAGACATAAATGTGGGGCCAACTACGACATTTATTTGTTAACTATCATCACAATCGCAGCGGCGCCACTAATGTACTAAAGAATATGATCTGATCCAATAGATTTCAGACCGTGTTTCTCGCTCTATTGCTGCTTCGCTTACAAACCCTTCTGCCGTTTTTCAAATACCTGCTGCTGTACTAATTTTTCAAAATAACGCTCGATCAGCATTGTCCAATCAGCAAAACATTGGTGTTCTAGAATTGACTGTCCATAAAAAATCAATTTGTATAGAATGCACAACGGTCGAGTAGAAACCCGTGGACCATGACTAAAAACATACAAAACAACCCAAAGGACAAGTAAAACAGCAATGAATCCGCACTTACTCCAATATGTAGGCGCATGCCTGGCTATGATCGTAGGGATAACGGGATTGCTAAAACCAAATCAAATGAAATCTCTTCTTGGCCTGACATATTCCAGTACGGTTGGCCTGATTGAAATCAGAGTATTATTTGGAAGCTTTCTAGTGATCCTGCCACTGGCGGCGATAATCTACCGACAAGCTGATATTTTTGTATTCTATGGCTTGGCTGCCGTAGGTGCGGCGGTGATAAAAACAACCTATTCATTTGTTGATCAATGTCCATTTAGTGCAATTTGGTTTGGCATTCTAGTTGACGTGCTTTTGGCCTTTCTGCTTCTATCTAGCCTTTACATGTAGACCAGTTTCGTATCGGTATATCACCGTAAGCTGCTGATCCAGCGTAATTGCAGCTTACTCACGAGATCGAGAAGCTAGGCCTAAATTGCAATCAACAGACTGTGAGTTGCCATGAATTCCCACGTTAGACTCCGCCGCCGCGTCCATCACCTCCTTAACCCCGGGGACAAAGCGAGCAGATTGTCCCAGACCGTTAACCTTTTCGTCATATTTCTGATTCTAGTGAATGTGATATCCGCCTCGCTAGAGACCGTTCAAGATTTTTATGTGGCCTATCGCCCTTACTTCCTAGCTGTCGAGGTTTTTTCCGTTGGCGTTTTTACGCTCGAATACCTTTTACGATTCTGGAGCGCCAGAGAAAACAGCCTTTACAAGACAAGGCGTGGCTTCTTTTTCAGTGTTGATTCCATCATTGACATCCTTGCGGTTATGCCGTTTTACCTAGGGTTTGTCTTCGGTATTGATTTGCGGGCACTCATTGCGCTGCGTCTACTGCGGCTTCTTAAACTGATACGCTACTTTCAACCGCTAGCGATATTGGGCGCAGTAATAAAGGCAGAGTTTCGCGGTTTTATGGCAGCGATGTTCGTGCTAGTGATTCTAGTCTTTGTCGCGGCGACAGGCATATACTTCTTTGAACGCAACGCCCAACCAGAAGTGTTCGGCAGTATCCCTCAATCCATGTGGTGGGCAATCGTAACATTAACCACGCTGGGTTATGGCGATGTAATTCCCGTGACCGTGGCCGGACGTATTTTCGCTGCACTGATAACAGTAATGTCAATAGGTACTGTGGCGTTACCAGCGGGCATGTTGGCCTCACGATTCTCCGAAGAACTAAAGAAACGCAAAAACTTAATGGATGGCCATATTACGGCTTTGTCTGCGAGCGGAGAAACACCAGACAGTCAGACGCTAGAAAAACTAAGAAGCGAACTTTGCATTAGCGATGATGATTTACAGCATCTGCTTGCCCACCAACAAAAAAACGCTACTGTGTGCCCTTTGTGTAAAAGGAGCATTGACGACCGTTAGCACCACTCCTGTCAAGCTATTTTCAAGGTATTAAAAAATGTGGTGCAAGCTCCACTCCAGGTGGCTGTCCGAGAGCTTATGTGGTAGCGACGCATGAGATTTCGACTCTGATATCTCTAATCAGTAGAGGCGAATAGTCACTCTTATATAACGATATTGCTCGAAATAGCTGGCCGAGAGACCTCACTCAGAGTAAAGTATTCTAGGGATGACAGGGTTGCGGCTCGGCTGAATGGGTAGGATTTTTCACAAAACACCAGTACGAGCTAGCAATTGATCAAGCAAGATAACACGTACATGGAGCCGTTAAAAACCTACCCTAATTGCACCATCAGATCAATCACTTGGCAGGGTGTCGATACCTAAACCGATCTCACCGTTTACTTTCGAGCAAAAAGCCCACTGAATCCTCTATAGTTCACCGCCTTAATGCCGATGATCTGGGCACGACTAGCAATCGAAGCGTCGTTCGCCGCTTCTTTTTGGCCCTGCTGCTTGCTGCCTGTCTAGACTACCTACGAAATAATCTGTAAAAAAATAGTATTTCCACTGATTGTCCATTTTTTTTGCATTATTGACCGCCATGTTACGATAGGAACCGCACAAGAATATAAGAGCGCCTTAGGAATAGTTGTTTTTGGCATACACATATCGCTCATCAATTGTTGAGAATACGGATACTGAACCTTGTTCAGATCTTAAGCACGCAGAGATTACCATGATCAAATTAATTTGCAGGACCACCACGATTGCCATCGCGCTTTTATTGGCAGCTTGCGGTGGTAGCGGTGGCGGGGGCATTAGCGAGCCT
>JALZUX010000120.1 GCA_023301405.1 Granulosicoccaceae bacterium
GGAGGGCAGCGCACCACACCGGTGGCGATGGAATACGCGGCAGAGGGCTCCTATGCACCGTTGGTATCGTTGCGTTCAGGGCAGTGGAAATATAATTGTTGTAGTCTTGATCCAGAACAATTATTTGATATAAGTGCAGACCCGCAAGAAAAGAATAATCTGGCAAATGATTCAGCGTATAAGTTGATCATTGAATCATTTCGGCAGCAAGCAAAGTCCAGGTGGGATGTAGAGGCACTTGATGCACAAGTGCGTGAGTCGCAAGCCAGAAGGTGGGTGGTGTATGAAGCATTGCGTCATGGTGATTATTATCCGTGGGATTACCAGCCGTTGCAAAAGGCATCAGAGCGATACATGCGTAACCATATGGATTTAAACACTCTTGAGGATAACCAGCGTTTTCCGCGCGGTGAGTAATTATACTGATGGCGGCCTTTAAAAAGTGGTGGATGGTTGCGTGAGCTTTGGTAAAAAAACATTGACCTGTATGTTGGTGCTTGTCGCCATCGCCTCTTTGGTGTTGCTTTATAACTATGGTCGAGGGTTTTGGGTGCCGGTGATGCAGAAAATTGTTGGTAAGCGAACTGTGGCAGAGGTTATGGCCGACGTCGGGCCAGAGGCCAGGGAGCGCTTGAAGCCTTTTTTTGACCGGGCAGGGGTGCAGTATCCGCCGCAGCACGTTTATTTGTTAGCGGTGAAGGATAAATCAATACTCGAGCTCTGGACGGGCACTAAGAACAACCCTGTATTTGTAAAAGAATACCTGGTCAAAGCGGCAAGCGGGGTTGCAGGGCCAAAGTTGCGGGAAGGTGATAAGCAGGTCCCTGAGGGTATTTACAATGTTGTAGGCTTAAATCCGAACAGTAGTTTTCATTTGTCGATGAAGCTTGATTACCCCAACGCGTTTGATTCACAGCATGCCGCGGCTGAAGGGCGGTCTGCGCCGGGCAGTGATATATTTATTCATGGCAAGTCTGTGTCGGTGGGGTGTCTGGCAATGGGGGATTCAGGAATAGAAGAATTGTTTGTATTAGCAGCTGACACGGGCATTAAGCAGATATCGGTGATTATTTCACCTACTGACCCGCGTGACGGCGAGTTAAAGGCTGCTGGTGATAAGGTTTGGGTAAAAAAACTTTACGATCAGATTACACATGAGTTTGAATTTTACCGTCGCTAGCCCGCATTATTCAAGGGATTGATGGCATCTCGTTTGATCCATGTTCCCACCGGAATTTTTTTCTTTTGTAAATATGTTTAAGTATTCGACGCAAGAAGAAAATCCCTTTGAAAACAAATCCTACGCGATATGCTCGCCACACTATGAATAATACGAGCTAGTACTTCGGTGAAGGCAACCGACTTATTTGCAGCTCCATGTGCACCGCACAGGCTGGGGTGCTCTAATAAAAGGCCATAGTTTTGAATAAAAAACTTGATGTATATTTACCAGCGCAAGCGGCAAGCCTGTTAACCGGATCACTAGCGCAGTGGTATTGTGAAGACGGGGTTATTAAGCGTCGGTATAAAACAGCCGGGTGGAAAAGCACTTTGATGGTGGTGAATACTATCGGGCATCTAGCAGAAGTGGCATGGCACCATCCTGATTTGCATATTACTTATAACAGTGTGCTTGTGACGTTGGTCACTCATTCTGAAAAGGGAATCACCAATCTAGATATCGAACTTGCCCAAAAAGTTGAAGAGGTTGTTCTTTGGCAGCCGGCCCTTGGCGATGGTGATTTGACCGGGACACCAGATAATGATCGGCATCGTTATCTAGTGTACAACGATGGTTAGTGACTTTATTGGGTGTAATTGATAAACGCAACTTAAGTTATGTAGTCACGGCGGACACGTGAAGGGATAGTGTCAGCGGGTATTTTCGTCAAGGCCTGGATCGTTGTGATTTATAAAATATTAGAACATCACCGACATGGACCTCAAGGGTAAAGCTCATCTTATCAATTGATGAGTAATTACCATGCTTGGTCGCGCTGACGGCCCATAGGCCGGCAGCGACTTGTCAGAGGCCTGTAACGGTCAGGCTGTTGCAAGCGGTAGTTTTCTGGCATCTCTGAATGAAATAAGTTTCTTTGCGTTTTCATCCCACAATACCAGGTGGATGCAGCGCAGGCTTTCCCAGAATCTTAGCCGGCCGATTTGCTGGAGTTCAGGGTGTTCTTTTATAACGGTGGGTAGTTTGTAAAAAGGAATGCGGCTGGAAAGATGATGCACGTGGTGGATACCGATATACCCTGTGAGCCACATGATTGGCTTAGGTAGGTCGTAAAAAGAGCTGCCGTGCAATGCGCCATTTTCATGTGTCCATTCTGGACGGGTATCCCAATACGTATCTTCGTACTGGTGTTGCACATAAAATAACCATACGCCGATGGAAGCACCTAGAACAACAATAGGGATGTGTATAAGCAAAAAGGCGCTTAGCCCGGCAAATTTGATCAATAGGATCGATAACAATAAGATTCCGGCATTGGTTGCCAGGGCACTGATCCAGCCGGCCAGCCCTTCTTTCATAGCACCAACAGGGATGCGGTGTCTTAGCAGAAACATATACGCCGGACCTAATCCAAACATGACAATTGGATTGCGGTAAAGGCGGTAGATCATTTTCCCCTTTTTGGTTTTGGCTCGGTACTCACTGACCGTCAGGGTATCTATATCGCCCATGCCGCGACGCTCAAGATCACCTGAGGTAGCATGGTGTCCAGCGTGCAGACGTCGCCAGTAATCATAGGGAGTGAAAGTAAATACGCCAAGGAAACGCCCGACCCAATCATTGGCAGCCTTTGAGCTGAACATGGCACCATGCCCACAGTCGTGCTGCAATATGAACAGGCGAACCATCAGTCCGCCGGCGGGAAAAAGAAGAAGTATCAGGCCTATGTAGCCAGCCGCCGACTTAAGTTGAAGCAGTGACCACAGGATCACCCAAAGAGCAATTAACGGCACTATGGTGATGAGGATTTCAAATATGGCCCTGGAATTATCGGCGGTTTTGAACGGGGCAAGCCGAGTGGACCACTTCGTCGAATTAATAGTCAAAGTATTGCCTGTTTATGTTTGTTTGCGCGTAAATTTTAGTGCTGCAGTGGGTTTAACAACATTTGATCCAATTTGTTGGCAGGGCTTGTAGCCCGTAACAAATCAGTGGTGGCGCAATTGCTTTGTAGGAGGCAACGACGCGATAGTCAAAATTTTGATAATGCGCAATTATCTCACGCGTGCAGGCGTGGAGGGAAGTCATAAGTCAAACAATCACGGCAGGGTGTTGCCTCTTACTTGAAGTAAGAGGCTGGTAAGTTGTTGACTTGTATTAACAAAATAACATAAACAGCATTCGTTACTGTTGTGCAGGATCAGAATTTGACCGACAGGTCCTGTAGCCAGATGGGCATTACGTCGAGCAGCCAAACGTCAAGTGCCTTGTTCCACTGAAACAAGATAGCAATGCCGACCAGTATTAACGCGACGCCCATGATGGGCTTCGCCCATGGCATCCAACTCATGAGCCTTTGTTTGCGCCGATTTAACAGCTCGCGTGACCCATATGAAAGCAGCAATATAATAGTCGATACACCCAATCCAAAGCAGATCATGATGATGGTTGCCTGCAACAAGCCATCGCCAGAGGCCGCCAGCCCTATGGCACCGCCCAGCGTAGGTCCGACACACGGAGACCAGACGGCGCCTAACAACAAGCCAATGTTAAACTGACCGAATCCGCCTTGAGTCTGCATCGAGCCCATGCGGTTGTTTGCACCTGATGCCAGTGGAGACGCCAGTGAGGCTAGTTTTTCTTGAGCTTGTGGAATGAGCAGAATAAGACCGAACACAATCATTAGGATAGCGGCGGTTTTATTGATGGTTGCTTCGTCTAGCCCGATCAAGTGACCAAATGCCGTCACGAGTACGCCCACTATCGTAAAAGAGACGGTCAGGCCTGCAGCCATATAGAGTGGGCCGTGCTTATTGCCTTGAAAAGCTCCGGCGATTATTACCGGTAATAGTGGTAGTACGCAGGGATTTATAAGGGTAAGAACACCCGCAAGCCAAGCCCAGAAAAAAGTCATCGATGCCGCCCGAAAAGTCAAAATCGATTCTATAGACACTGGGCGTTTTTAAAGTTCATTTTGGTGGGGCTTTAACCAACTTTTTGAGCTTCTACCACAAACCTGAGAGGACCACCGACTGATAGCGTATTGAACGGATAGCAGGTGATTAGCGCGAGTCGCGCCGCGTCCTCGATGACCGGTAGTGAATCAATCCGGCTGTCTGCAATGCCAATGTGGGTAACGTGGTAGGTGTGCCATTGGCGGTCAGTGTCTTGCAATCGAATGGCGTGGCCCACTTTGATGCGATCAAGGTTTTTAAAGTGGGTATCACGGTGCGCGCCGATCATCACCAGGCCATTGTCACCGATGGCGGCTGATCCTTCGTTTAAGCCTGCCCCAAAAGCCAGGGACGTGCCGCTGCTGCCGTTCAGGACCCAGGTGTCGAGATCTAGGTTGTCTATTTTCAGCCGTGCCACCGGGTGAGTGTCAGCCCACGGCCACGCTTTAACGTGACCGCTATGAAAATTTTTAGGTGACGTGCTGGTTTCATCCCATGCTTGCGCGATCAAAATTTGTGCAAGCTGAGCTTTTAGCAGTAAGTAGGCGGCATCAGCGGCAGGAACAGCGGCTGCTAAAAGCAATGTACCCGTAATTAGTAGTCTGCGCCGTTTATTCATGGCTTCTTACCTGTTGCAACGTGGCCAAACTGAAGAGCACCGCCATTAATGAAAATGCAATGGCGAGTAGTAGTCTAAGACCAATATCTAAGCTGCCCTGCGGCAGCGCCATGGTATCGCCAAATGGCATGGCCGACGGCACCGCAGCAGTTGGCAGGGGAGCGGCCAGTGGGTCGCGTTCGACAATGTGCTCTACCGCCACCAGGCTGGTATATTTACTGACCAGGTTGTAGTTAAGGGCTGTGGTGGTAATGGTGTTAGTGATTGATTCACGATCGCCACCAAACAACAGGCTATCTTCAAGTGATTCGATTTTTCGTTTTGCCCAGCGTTTGTGTAATTCCCCCTTGTTGTCGTTGCTTGCAGCGGGTTTTGCCCCCAGTGTTAAGCGCCTTTGCCATTGCTGGCCGGCATGCGCCCCGCTGATTGTAAGTTGCCCTTCACCTATCTTATGGTTCCAGCGTGCGTCGGCAAGTACTGGCTCACCGGCGTATAGGTCAGGGACAGTTGCGGGGTAGAGTTCCGGCTTGCTGACCCCCGACCAGTTTAATGAAATATTCGTCAGTACCGGGCGTTCCAGTTTATTAAACAGCTGCAGCATTTTGTCACTGACGTCATTCTGAGTGCTGATAGATGTGTAGCTACCGCGTCCCAGCTCAGCGGCTTTACGCATAAACCATGTATTGGGTGCAGACCCGATTCCGATCGTAAAAAGACGACTGTTTTTAATGGTTTGTTGTATACGTTGAAATATTTCATCTTCATTGCCAACGCTGCCGTCGGTCACAAAAATGACCTGACGGATTCGCTGTTCGTTGTGGTGTTGGCCACTAAGAGCGGCATTCATTGCGCCCATGATCTCTGTGCCACCGTCTGCCGATAGCGATGATACCCACGTTAGTGCTCGTCTTTTATTCTCTGGCGTGGCGTCTACTTCGGTTGTAAAAAGTGTGTGGGTATCATTATCAAATTCTATGACGTTGAAAGTGTCTTGTTCAGTAAGTCGATCGATGCCTATTTGCAGTGCATTTCTGGCTTGCACAATCGAATCACCTTGCATAGAGCCTGATGTGTCGATAACAAAAACCACTTCTCGCATGGTGGTTTTTGTGTCAAACAAATCTTGCGGCGGCATGAGCATAATGGATGCAAATGAGTCATTGTCTGTGTCGGTATGACGGTCTTCACGGAATATGGCGGCATGCGGGCTTTGCCCCAATACGGGGTGCCAGTTAAGCCGAAAATCCCTGTCCATCGCAATGGTCTTCCCGGTCAAAGAAACCCGCCACAGATCACCGGTTTGTTCAGTGCTGATGGCGTGTGATTCGCTACTGATTGACTCAAGTGGTAAGCCCGCTTCGATATTAACAACAATAGTCGTGGTGGGTGCATCATAGGCGGCCACTGTGGGTGGTGTTATCTCGTCAGCATCTGTCACGCTGGCCCAGCCTGCAGCGGTCGCGTTATACGATTCATTCTCTGCGGCTGATGATGTATGTTGCAGGCGATGACCGGGGATATAACGCGGCGTGATAGTTAGTGGAAAATTAAGGCTAAAGGAGCCATCGAGGTAGCGCACAAGGGATTGAAATTCTATTTCGATTTCGATCTTTTTGCCCGGAGGTATGTTGGCCACTCGACTTGTGAAGAGGTTGGCGCGTTGTTGCTCAAGCAAGCTGGCTTTGTTGCCGGTGTTTTTTGCGGCCTCGTAGGTTTGTCTGGCTTTTTTACGTGTCTGAATGTCGCTTTCAATAACCTTTTCGCCAATGACCATGCGGAGCTTGTCGACCCTGGCGCTGTCTGGCAGCGGAAAAACGTACACCGCCTCAAGCCAATGAGGGCTATCGTTTTGAAAAGTTTGCGTCAGGCGGGTGCGGGTCAGCATGCCGTTGACGGTTATATTCACGTTGGTATCGAGTATCGAGGCAGGTGTGTAGTTGTTGCTGTCTTGCAATTGGGTTTTCAGCAGTAGTGTGCCGCTTTGTATTTCGTTAAAGGTGCTCTGAGATGCAAAAGCACGATGATGTGCAAATAAGCACATGACTACTAAGCAGAGAGTAGCGGCGGAGGCGAGATGATTTTTCATAAGTGATGGTCCGGGGTAATCGATAAACGCTATTAGAGCCCCTGAACATGGCAGGTTGATGTTGGCCGTCTGATAAAACAGGCCCGAAAATGATGAATTCTGGCAGTCAGTTGCCGGATAAGTGAATGAATGCTTTTCCAATTTGTCCAAAGCCGAGGTATGGTGTGGCAACCGAACTTTGACTAGCGTCATCCAGAAGCAAGCGCCAGTGTGTTCGCCTCAAGCACGCAATCTTTTGGCTACACCATGTAGTCGGGAAAACCTCCCGTACTTGAAGCAGCTTTGCAATGCGCAGTTCTGGACAGGCATTGACTAACGCGGTGTCTAGTGCGGACTATCGACGGTATTTGACCTGATTTTTGGTTGCGCAGTGAAATCTTGACTGCAAATGCTTTATGCGTTGGTCGCAAAAGAAAAAGCACTGTAAATATCCTCGCCGTTAGTTAGCAAGGGTCTACGCTAAATATTGGTTCTATTATGAATGATCCGGGCTTGCGGATTACTACCAAGAGAAAAATGTTGAATCGACTAACTTTGTATCTTTTTTCAGTGCGGTGCTTACCTGTTCTGTGGGTCTTGCTTTTAGGTTTCTCGACACTGGCGCATAGCCAGCAGGCTGAACCCGGTGCGGCAGAAACAACTACTCCGAATGAAGGTGAAGCCCAATTCAAAACCGTTAATAAGCCGCAATGGGAGTTCGGCCTTGCCGCTGCCGGTGTGCGGGCTCCGGCCTATCCGGCGTCTGGGGTTAATACTGAACGCGGCTTTCTTGTGCCATGGTTTATCTACCGTGGGGATAAGGTCCGTTTTCAGGATGGCGGTTTAAAAGTCATCGCATTACAAAGCCAAAGAGTGACGATAGATGTTTCGATCAGCGGGTCGCTTAATGCCAATTCTGACGACACACCGTTACGTGCTGGTATGCCTGATCTTGATTATCTGCTGGAGCTGGGGCCGAAGGTCGATGTGAGGATTTGGGAACGCGATTTGGGCGATGGGCAAAAGAGCCGGCTGAACTGGTCAACCGCATTGCGCCTCGCGTTGTCGACTGACTTTTCTTCAATTCGGTCGCGGGGGCCTGTGTTGGGGACCCAATTAGGTTATCGGCGTAGTGGACTATTTGGCGATACCACATCATTTTCAGCCTCTGTTGAGTCCACCTGGACTGGCGAGCAATTGATGGATTATTTTTATGCTGTTGATCCAGCTTTTGTCACCTCGGAGCGCCCGGCCTTTGATGCACAAGCAGGCTACGTGGGCACGCGCTTGTCCGTTGGTCTTGGCCGTCGTTTTCACAAAAATGTATTAGGGTTTCTTGGTGTTGCGGTGGCACTTCATGATGGCGCCACCAATGATGATAGCCCTTTGTTTGAGTCGACTAGTAATACCAGTGTTTTTGGCGGGATCAGTTGGACTATCAAGCAAAGCAAGGGCACTATTGCTGTACTAGAGGCTAATTAGTGATGGCAATGCTTTGAATATTAGTGGTTTGCAAGCAGATTGAGTAAGCTGCCGGCGATCGGCCAGGTTCACTTAGCGACATTTCTATTCGGTTTGCCCGGCCTTTTTGTTATTTCTACCGGTCTTGATCCGGTTGTGATCACCTTTGGTCGAACTCTGTTTGCTGCAATAGCGCTGCTATTGGCCTGGAGGCTTCTGGGCCTTGATGCATGGCCGGTGTTTGGCCGTTGGACAGTTTTATCCGGTATTGCACTTGCCGTGCATTGGTGCCTTTTTTTTACGTCAATTCAGGTTTCTACGGTTGCTGTTGGATTGATTATGTTTTCAGTCAGCCCGATTTTTATCGCACTTCTCGAGCCTGTTTTCTTTCGTGAACCTTTTGTTCCTGGTAACGTTGTGCCCGCCTTGGTCGTCGTTGTAGGTATCGTGGTGATGACCGGCTTGCACAGTGGCCAGATTAAGTTCGGTGAGGGCGTTTCCTGGGGCGTGGCCAGTTCATTGGTTTTTGCGCTGCTGCAGTTGCTCAACAAAAAACTTGGCAGAAGCCAGTCGCCGGCATCGCTGGTGCTGGCGCAAAATGGAATAGCCTGTTGTTTGTTATTGCCTTTTGTCTACTCAGGGTTACCGGAAATTACCAGCGGGCAGTGGGTGCAGTTGGTGTTTCTGGGGATCTTTTGTACCGCCTTTGCCTATACCTTATTTATCAATTCAATGCGTTTTTTGAGTGTGGCGGTCACCAGCTTGATTGCTGCCGGTCTGGAGCCAGTCTATGGCGTTTTGCTGGCGGCATTGCTGTTTGCACAATACCCTGACGCAAACGTGCTTGTCGGGGGCGTTATTGTGCTTGCTACTGTGGTCTATGTGAGTGTAAAAAGGAGGGAAGGTTAACCGCGTTTAATATAAGGAC
>JALZUX010000121.1 GCA_023301405.1 Granulosicoccaceae bacterium
AGAGGCGAATAGTTGTTCTTCTTTAACGATATTGATCGTAATAGCTGGCCGAAAGACCGCGCCCGCAGTAGATCATAGTTCTCGGACAGCCACCTAGGCGTTGGATGATGAAATGCTGGATGTTTGCAATAAGAGTGGTACCAGGAGGCGGGGGCGTTGGTTAATAATTATAGGTGTGATTGTTGATCGCCGGGCAGTACCGCCACCTCACAAAGTATGTCTATGTTTGCAGCTAGCCGTCGGAATTGCACAAGTTACTAAAATCATATTCGCCACTGTTTGTTGCACACGCCTAATTATTTAGCGACAAACTTGACCCACAACATTGCCAACATGACTTTGCCGGAGAATTTTCAGCGGCTGAGCGGCTGAGCGGCTGAGCGGCTGAGCGGCTGAGCGGCTGAGTAGCTGAGTAGCTGAGCGGCTGTAAACATGTGCCGAAAAATTACGATTCGTCAGCGTGTATTCAATGTGGCGATGTTTGAAACCAGCATCGTTACCCGGCGCAAACCACCGAGGCGCAGTCGGTTCGGTTGTGAAAATGACACAACCTGTTTATATTTTTTTATTAAGCACCGCTAGCGCCTAAAAATAAAAAAACACCCAATGCCTAACGTTCGTTGCTTGGTGAAATAATGACACGATCGATCGCTACCCCATCTGGATAGATTACGCACCAGTCGTCCATGTGCTTGTCGTCAGGTACATAAATAAGGCGGGTTTTACGATCCTTTGATGATTCTCTGGCGTTTTTTATGTAAGTATTCTTGAAGTATTGAGCTTTCTTGTGCTTAGGTCGAATATCTTTGCCGATGAGCTTGTACTTAGTCATCATTCGTCCGGCCTTTGGTAAGTGATTTGTATCGGTAATTGACTCACAGGCCGTGTAGAAGTCGCTAAGATCCAACGGTAGCTCCTCCTTAACCAGGTTGGAGGCTTTCATTCTACGGACCACGTGCTTGACCCTTTGTTGCTCTGACTGGTAATCGCCATTCATTCGGTCAAGAATTTTGAGCATGCTTTCGCCTATCCGTACAGCTTTTCGTTGGTTTTTCGACCAGTAAAGAGCGACAGCTTTGGTATGAAGGTGGCCAACATAGGCTAGCGATTTTTTTCCCAACTCTTGTTCGGTCGCGGCCAGCGCCTTGTCAATGTAAACCAGGCTTTCTTTCGATTTGCCTCGATTAATCTTGCTATAGGCAATGTGTGAATAAGCTAACGCTCTTTGCGAGTTATCCAGCCGCCTGAAAGATGTGGATTTTAGAAGGTCCAGCAGTGCGGTTTCGGTATTCTGAAATCGTTTATCGTCGAATAGATCTAGGCCATAATCCAAACTGACACTAGGATCACTGGTTCTACCATGTGATGCGGTTGGTAGCACAGTGCAAGCGATTACGACGGCGATAATTAGTGCGTATGGTCTAACTGGAACTTCATTGCATAACATAAATTGTTAACCCATGACTTTATTAGCTGACAAGGCTGTTGAATAGTTTTTGAGAAAAAAGACTGCTTAATTGTTGCGGGTATCGGCGGTTGTCAGTGAAGCTTAGAGGTAATTGTTAAAGAATTGAGCTTGAGACAGAAATTCAGTCGCAGAATCAGAATTAATCCGCGCTTTCAATCGTAAACGTCACGTTGGCGTTGGTTTGAACAACGTGTCACTGACGAAAAATTGATTTGAGTCAGCGCTAATTTTATAGGTGATTAGTTCGGCCGCTCTGAATCAGAAAAAGGCGGATTGACAGTTGCCCCGAAACACAGAGGGCCCCCTAGTGCGCTTTACGCAGAAGTGGTGATTGCAAGCGCTAGCGGTGTGGAGGCTTATTGCCGCTATCATGGGGTTATCCACCAGTTGAAGTGGATAAAGGTACCCGTACGCATTTCACGTTTAACACTTTACAGCTAGTGCTAATGGTGGTGTCTTTTCATGGTGGCAATTAGTGACAGAATTACTCTGGTTAACAAATATTTTATTGTAAAGCGGCAAAACCCTAGATAAACAAGTTGTTATGTCCTTAGCCGGAAAACCGATTAGGAGCGAAGTTAGTGATATCGCAATATGGCTGTCGATCCTGTGCAAGATCTGTAACGATCTTGCCCGATACACCACCTAAGGTAAGTCCGATATGTTGATGACCAAAAGCATAGATAATTCGGTGGGATGTTTTCGAATACCCGATTACCGGCAGTGAATCTGGCATAGTTGGCCTATGGCCCAGCCACTTCTCGCTTGGCGCGCCTAGGCCTGTGAACATTTCTTTGGATTTGCGTTGAAGGTAGTCAGTACAGGTTGTGTTAAACGCGGCGTCGATAGCGTTTATTTCAACTGTACCGGCAATCCGTAGTCCATCTGCCATAGGGGTGGCATAAAAGCCTGCTTCGGCCCAGCCAACCGGGCGTGAGATAAGATCAGCGTGGTCAGGATAAAGAATATGGTAACCGCGCTCTGTGCCTAGTGGCAGTTGTTCAGCACCGGTGCCTTTGATTTGCCCAGACCTTGCACCGGCAGTTAACGCAAAGCGTGCACCACGGATCTCGGTCGAATCATCTAGGTAGGCGGTTACTCCGTTGGTGTCTGGTTGACAACTCCTAACGCTGTGCGGTAGCACTTTACCACCAAGTTGCTCAAACCGTTTTTGCATACGGCTTACAAGTTCTTGAGGGCTGGTTATATGGCGTGCGCCTTTGAAGTGTAATCCACAATGAATAGGTTGCTGCAGATTGGGTTCCAGTTGGCGAACTTCTTCTGGTGTCAGTTCATCAAACAGTACGCCTTGTGCGGCCCGCACTGCATTACTTTCGCGAGCGCTTTTAAAAGCCGCCTGGCTGGACCACACGTAAAGGCAGTCGTTGCTAATAACAAGATCTTCAGCGTTGGCTTCTTTAATCAGCGGATCAAGCCCTGAGTCGGTATGGGTTAGGAATTTCCCCAGTGCTTGGCTAATATGCTGTACGCGAGACGAACGACAATTATTTAGAAATCCTAATGTCCAGCGAGGGTTTTTTAAGCCGTGACGAATGTTGAAGCTAAGTGGGCTGTCACGGCTGGTCAATAAGTGCGGAAGCGTGGTGAAGATCGACGGGCTGTTCACTGGAATGCAGGCGTATGTAGCGATGGTGCAGGCCGAGCCGGAGGTAGTGCCAGATCCAGGTGGGTTAGGGTCGCAAATCAGTGTTTTCAAGCCTTCCTTTTGGGCCCATAAAGCAGTGGACATGCCTACCATGCCGGCACCGGCGACGATAAGGTCGAAGTCGTTTTCTGTTGTTGCGTTTATAGGCGAGGTGGTAGGCATTTATTACTCGGGGAGTACGGGTTTTTCAGTGTTATTATTCATGGGTTTGGAAGCAGTTGCAATTGTTGTCGTTATAGGGGCTTTGTATTAGATGGTGTCCCTGCGGGGCTGTTGTGTTAGATGTCTTTGTTAGATGGTGCCTCTGCGAGGCTGCTGTTTAGGTGTCGCCTTCCGTGGGAGTCACTTTTCAAAAGAC
>JALZUX010000122.1 GCA_023301405.1 Granulosicoccaceae bacterium
TGGTGTATGCGTTTCGTTTTAACGCCCTGTTATTGTAAATGATGTTCAGCCCTATTAACCTTTTCAAGGTTGGTGGAAACTGACTTACCAGCACAGACTATAGGTTCTGCACCACGTGGCAAATCGAGTGCATCGCGCCATATTTGTGCGTCGTAGTCAAGAATAGCCATTGAGTTTCAATTCTTGAACTGACGGGTAGTAACGACAATGTCGCCGTTTAACATTAAAAATCCCGAGAACAATTTGTTAATACAATTTGATAGCAATAAATTATGTTTGTCAAGAGCGCATCCACCTTCAAATGCCTTTTTTCAATGCGTCGTATAGTTGTGTAAATATCTGGTCGCGTTGCACGTCGTGCGCTTCCAGCATTAGGTGTCGACTTTCATCTTTTCGCCAATACAATTCGTCATCGAGAATGGGAGAAGTTGTTAGCATCGACGGAACCCAATCCGGGTTTATCAGCCACGCTATGTTAATGATGTCCCAGATCACCCATGTACATCGCTCCGTGTCTGTCAATGCAAACATTGTATGAAGTGGATTATGGGTATAAAGATGAAACAGATACTCGCCAATTGCTCCACTGTCACGAATAAAACGTTCCATCTCGGGCAAAGATATTTTCAGCTGCGCACCAACGTGATAACCCGGAAGGTACACATGCGGAACACCGCTATCGAAGACAATACGAGACGCATGAAGATCCTGTACAAGATTCAATGACGCTCTGTTGCACCGTGTAGCATGCGAAGGATAAGCAGACGTCCAGACAACCACTATATTCTCGCGTATCTCCGGTGCACGTAACAGTGCCGACGCGATGTTTGTGACGCACCCTAATGCCGCAATATACAACGGCGAAGAACCGCTTTTTGCGCAATCGATAATGACATCTACCGCATCCGATTGAACGGGTGTATCAGCGTCGCTCATGTACTGCGTGGCACCACGAAAAACTTTACCATCTGACGCCATACCTAGCTTGTCGTAGATCTTCTCAATTTCAAGATAACTCAGCTCCATGCCGCGAGCAGGGCCAACAAATTCAATATCCTCAACACGACGACCCTGTGCGTGCACACGTTGTACCCAGCCTTGAAATCCACCGACAACGTGCTCTTGCACATGCTGACCTTGCGCAAGCGCTGCTTCAATTTTTAATAGCTCCTCGCGATGATGGGCAAACGAATACGGTTCTGCAGTAACAGCTTCGATTGTCATCTTCTCAGGTGATAAAAGAGCCCAAGCCAGTGCGAATTGATCATCTATTTCGTTGGCTGCATCGGTATCGATCAACACTCGCGAAACACCAACAGGTGCGGTAAGTCGCGCCTTCATCAAGTCTTGATCAAGTGTTGGAAATTGCGCTTTATTCATGGTTATCCTCGCTGGTAGTAATTATCCTTTCGCTATTCATGTCGTGGCACACGATTCTGCTGAGTCAGATCAAAACTGACTGAGCCATAACGAAAAACATCTTCATGAAAAACGACGTCACCATCATCATCGAACGCTGAACAACTTTGCTTTAACAATGGTTGACCAACGGGTACATGGAGGGCGTCTGCCATGTCTTGTGTGGCAACTATAGGACTGATATCTTCACAGGCGGCGCTCCAAACCACCCCGAAGCGCCCACTAAGAATGCGTAAAATTGATTGACCGGCACCTGACTCTGGAAAGTCACGCGCAGTAGCGTCAATCATCAGGTTGCTTGGCGCATAAGTTTCAACTAGCATCCGCGGAACGTCATCAACCATACGAAGACGACTGATTCGCGTTAATGAACGCCCATGTAGAGGCTCTGGTAAGTGTTGACTTTTAGCCGAATTTGCTTCTATTTGCTCTATTGAAATCAACCTGGACGTTGGCTCTTGACCAGCCCTTAAAATGGCATCAGTGAATGATGTTAAACAAGTGTCTGAGGCAGGCGACAATGTTAGAACTTTATAACCACTCCCTTGTTTACGTTCAACGTATCCATCCTGCACCAGCATATCCAAAGTACGCCTAATAGTGACACGCGAAACCTTAAAGTGAATTGATAACTCGCTTTCCGTAGGCATGCGCCCGCCAATTGGATATCGACCGGCTTTGAGCCGATCGACGATCACTCTGTAAGCCTGTTCATATTTTGGAGCTGACGCTTCAACCATGATTAATTATCAGTATATTCATGAGTGTTTAATTTCCGATTTAGCTTGTTCCGCATCCCGAAGAAGCCGTCGGTTTATTTTTCCGGATGAAGTCATTTCGAATTCATCAACGAACTCGATTTCCCTTGGCGCCTTATAGGCCGCGAGTTGCTCTCGCACATGTAACTTCAATTCATCAGACAGCCTGTCATCGGCTTGATAATTGGTTGCCAGCTTGATAAAAGCCTTAACTATAGAACCCCGGTCGCTATCGGGTTTTCCAACAACCCCTACATCGGCAACTGCCGGATGCGCAAGCAAGCTCTCTTCGATCTCAGCGGGACCAATTCTAAAACCTGATGACTTTATAAGATCATCAGAACGCCCTTTGTACCAAAAATAACCTTCACTATCTCGCACCGCCAGATCATGGGTACGTAGGTATGGCCCTAAACGCATTTCATCTTCTTTGGCTGCATTATTATAATAACCAAGGTAACGTGTAGGCGAATCGGCGACCGTTACAATCTCACCCGGCTCATCGTCATCGACTTCAATGCCATCTGCATCAACCAACTTCACCACGTGTCCAGGATAAGCACGCCCCATCGAGCCAGGCTTTCGCGAGTACAGCTTGCTACAGTTGCCAATCAGATGATTCACTTCAGTCATGCCGTAAAATTCATTGCATACAACGCCAAGCGAGTTCTCTGCCCACGCCAGTGTGTCAGCGGCTAAGGCTTCACCACCAGTACAAATTACACGAAGCTTTAGATTAAATTCTTCACGAGGTGTGGCATGCTGCGCCAGACGTTTGATTGCCGTTGGCGCAAGAAAGGTGTGTGTGACGCCCAACGCTTGCATAAAATGGTAAGCCTGCTCAGCGCTAAATCTTTCCAGCGAAGTAGCAATTGGACGGCCTGCCATCCAGGCCGGAAACAACATATCCAGTAACCCGCCAACCCAGGCCCAGTCTGATGGAGACCAGTACACAGCATCGTCATCATCCATCGATAAGTCGAAGAACAGGTTTATCGAAGGTGTATAAGCTGCAAGTATCCGATGAGCATGGAGTATCCCTTTGGGCTTGCCGGTTGACCCTGATGTATACATCAGTAAGGCCGCATCATTGGCTCTACCGTACTGAGGTACAAAGCCGGCCGCGTCGGCCACGAAAGAATCAGCAAGATCGATCTCATCGTTCATGGGATTTCGCAACAGTACATGTTGAACATTCGGAAATAAATCAGACGCACTCGCACGCAAAGGCTCCCACGCCTCGCTTGAAGTTAGCAACACCTTCAATCCACAATCATTTAACGCATGTTGCAGTGTCTGTGGCCCATACAATTGAGATAAAGTGACCGCCACCGCACCGAGCTTGCAAACGGCCATGTGAGCCACGGCTGTATCCGGGTGTTGACCGGTGTGCAAACCAATAAAATCTCCCTTGCCATAGCCAAGTCTGGATAAACTTGCCGCAAGCCTGGTTGATGCTTTATCCACCTGCGCGAAGCTTTGACAATGTAAGTTACCATCAGAATCTACGTAAACCAGCGCAGTGTTGTCTCGCACCGTGGTGCCCAGGTGCTTGCCCACAGTCATAGCAAATATGTTGACGTCATCAGGCCATGAAATTCGAATATCGTCACCTGCAATCGTCAAATTTAATTGCTGCAACGTGTCGGCCGACAGAGTAGTAATTTCATTCATGCCGTCTTACCTAACCTATTAACTTTAAGTACAAGCCCCGCAAAACTCGACGCCGTCCTTTGCAATCTGCCCGTGAGCTCATCAGGACGCACAACCGACGTGCTTAACGCTAATACCTTCTCTAGAGAAAGCAGCTTCACAACCGCTGATGTATCTGCACCATCAAAACGGACCAGCGCAAATGTTCCATCGTGACCAAAAGTGTAATGCTGGACACGGGCGTGCCCTGTCAGCGCCACCCACGCTCCGGCTGTCTGCCCACATGTACAAGTGCGTACAGGTGGAAAACTAATACGCTCGCAATCAGTGCAGCGCCATGAAATTGCTTGTCCTTCCGCAAGCCCATCGGTGTACGACTGTAACCAACCCGGTGCAAGTTTATAGTCAAGCGAAAGTGTATATTGGCTCATACGTAAACCGATTTTTCCAGTATCGTGACAGCCGACGTTGTGCAAACACCGCCGTGCGTATCAGCTATTGCGTATCGTGGAATAGTTTGCGGTTGCAAGGCTGGCACGTAGTTTCCTTCAAGCATCAAAGCAATACTCGCCGTCTGACCCACACCAATGGCACCAGTAGGCGCTCCCTGCCCCATTAGACCACCCGATAGATTGATTGGACACTGCCCGGTTGGTGCAAAGCGATTCGAATCGAGATCTTTGCAAATATCATCACTTAACCCCAAGGCATCAATAGCCTGAAGTTGGGCACCTGCATAGGCGTCATATACTTCAGCAATGCCAATACAATCCGGGGTGATTTTGGCCTCGGCGCAAGCTCGTAGCATTGCCGATTGCTTGGCCTGAAAATGGCCGGGGTCTTTTCGTGCACCCAAATGCACCGCATCTGACGCACCACCAATTCCGACAATAATTGGTGCTTTTTTTCGCGATGCGGGGAGAGAATCAGATCGGGATAGTATTGTGACAGCGGCGCCATCGCTTAATGGCGAACAATGCAACCGTCGATAAGGCGAAGCAATAAATGGAGATTCAACAATTTCGTCTACAGAATGACCGCGACCTAAATGTGCGTTGGGGTTATTCAGCGCATTCGCTCTGTTTTGTATCGTGACCTGTGCGAGGTGCCGATTTTCATCGATAGCAATGCGCTGCATGAACGACTGAAATGACAATGCATATAGCGCAGTAGAAGAGACGCCTGTCATGCCATCTACCCATGCATCGAACGAGAAACCGTATAGTTTTTTTATTGTTTCACTGTCGAGCATAGACGCCGAGGGATCAACACCAACAACGGCGGCATGCTTAACATGACCCGATTGAATCGCTCGTGTAGCGGCATGCACAGCGAGTTGTCCGGACGCACCACCACCTTCAACTCGAACAGTGGATACACCCTCTATACCAAGGTCACTTGCAATCACCGAAGCCGGATTCAATTGCAAAGTGAAAAAATCGCTTTCTGATGCAACAAACAATGCATCGATCTCATTGCGGTCGATATCTGACTTAAGCAACGCTTCGCTAAATGCGGCAAACGTCCAATCGCGGAACGAGGAACTATCTTTACGGCGATTAAAAGGCGTCAACGCAGCGCCACTGACGATCACCTGATAACCGGGACTCATGGCAACACGCTATCTAGCGTACACCTGCCGGACGAGGTCACACAGCGTACCGCCAAAGCTGGAAGGGTAAGAAAGGCCATTTCTAATATTGACTTAACATATTTGTAAATACAAGTTATATTTACAGGATTCCAAACTACGGTTAAATGCACACAGCAAGACCTAACCAATAACCGATCTACCTAACCATGACGTCTCATTATAGTGGTCCACTACAGATAGCCTCCGCCGCACTGTGCTGTTTTTGTGCTGGCTCGCTCTATGGTTGGAGTGCACTGATTCCGATCATCGAGCGCACGCTAACAAAGTCAACCGGTCAGGCCGGCTTAATATTTTCTTTTGCAATCGTGTCTTTCACAATCGCTGTATTTACCATACCAAGACTTCCACCATCACTACAGCAGTTGTCGGGCTGTACAGTTTTCGGCATTCTTGGAGCAATATGCCTGTCCATTGCCAGCCAGTCTAGTTCCTACCTAATGTTTGTCATTTTTTTCAGTGCAGGTTTTGGTGCCGCAAGCGGAGCGATCTACATTAATGCCTTATCGATTGCATCGAAGTCTAAACATCCTAAAATATCTGCACCAATTGTCATAGCAAGCTTCGGTTTAGGAGGCGCTGTGTTTGGACCTATTTGGCGCTTGCTTGCTGCACAAGGTTGGGATTTAAGCGCCTTACTCCCAGCCAGTGCAGCCTTAGCATGCAGTGCATTCTTAACGATCGGTGCTAACCATCAATCATTCACAGCGCCAGCAGGGAAAAACTCATCTGAACCCGTTTCGACAAAAACTGTCCCGCTGTCTTCTCATTCGAAACACCTAGTTGCAATGATTTGCCTGACGTTCGGGCTAGGCTCAATGGCCGGATTAATGGTGTTAGGGCTGGCATCAAAAATAATAGACGTTGCACAAGGTTCAGTACTGTTGTCAACTATTGCGATAGTTGGCGTGTCAGTAGGCAACACCTCTGGACGCCTTTCCGTCAGCATAATAACGTTACGCTATACGGCGATACAAAGTGTCATCGGCGCAACAGTCGTCATCAGCGTGGGCCTTATTTTCATTGCGATGACAACCAGTGGAAATGCAAGCTCGCTGATGGTGATCAGTGGATTAACCGTTGTCGCGCTGGGTTATGGCATCATCGCGTCGGCGGTACCAACGCTTGTAAGAACCGTTTTCGAGGAAGCTCGCTTTAGTAAAGTGTTCTCAATTGTGTTTCTTGCTTGGGGGCTTGCAGGACTTACCGCGCCGTGGATAGCTGGAATCATATTTGA
The DNA here is from genome assembly GCA_023301405.1 of Granulosicoccaceae bacterium. Classification (GTDB taxonomy): domain Bacteria; phylum Pseudomonadota; class Gammaproteobacteria; order Granulosicoccales; family Granulosicoccaceae. The sequence continues at coordinate 6,719 of JALZUX010000122.1, forward strand.
CCATGCTGGCTCTTTTCAACCGGCCATTATCGGCGCATTACTGCTAACCTTATGCGCATTACTTACTGCAATAAAAATTCAAAGTAGACTCTAACGCAACTCGACTGCTAACACAGCCCTTTCCCTT
>JALZUX010000123.1 GCA_023301405.1 Granulosicoccaceae bacterium
CGGACAGGCTCCTAGGTACACGGCTTGCATTCATTGTTCACTTACCTTGAACTTACCGACGGCAAGTACGCCGATTGCCACGGTTTGTAACTTGCAGAAAGACAGCAACTGCCGTTGACCACACTACAACCTACTCATTCAGCCTGTGAATGCCCGGAGAGCCATATGCGCCAACGTATAAGTCTTGTTCTACCCCTCGGTCTTGCCATTTTGGTAGCCAGTTGCGGTGGATCCAACGACTCGATCACAGCCCTTGAGCCCGCCAATGACGAGCCAATTATCGCAGCAGCCTCCACAGCTTCGATCATACTGAGCGATGCTGGCTCTACTGACACTGATGGCGACGGCGCTTCGAACGAAGTCGAAGGCACTGGCGACATAGATGGCGACGGTGTGCCAAATTACCTTGATTTGGACAGTGACGGTGACTCAATCTCAGATGCACACGAATACAACCACCCCTGCGCCGACAATTTTTCAGCCCAAAAAGATTTACTAGGAACCCCGGATTTGCAGCGGGAATTTCCTGAGTTCAGCGAGCGTGTGCCACTGGTTGTGACAGAGTACTGGTTCGAAAGCACCGCCACAATCGTGCGCTTCACCTCCATGGAAACAGAAGATTTCTGCACCGTAGTCACAGAAGAAAGCGCGACCGCTTGGCAAAACTAGAGCACGATTTCAAACAACGTGCTCCATCATAAGGTGCCATTTTGTTTACCGTTGTACTTACAACCATCTAGGACTTTTACAAGTGATGGTTGATTCTCGCCGTGATTTCGACCTATAACAATAAAGCACGCTGATCAATTGGCCCGTAGGCAGGTTATAGAGGCGTCAGACAGCCACCTAAGTGGCTGTCTGAGAACTAGGGTCTTAAGCTCCGGCGTGAGATTTCGATTCAGATATTTCCGATCGATTGAGGCGAATAGTTGCTCTTCTTTACCGATGTTGATCGTAATAGCTGGCCGAAAAACCGCGCCTGCAGTAGATTCTAGTTCTCGGGCAGTCACCTTGGTACAAGGTTCGTAGCAAGGACGTGAGATTTTAAGCCCGATATCTCTGATCAATGAAGGCGATTAGCTGCTCTCCTTTAACGAGCATGGGCACATTTTAACCACCTCATCGCAATTCTATGCGACTCTAACGTGACCGAATCAATTTACGGATCTTCTGCCGTGCCCCGCACCCTTTATCTGCTGACCGCGTGTCAGGCCTATATGTTTATCTGCTCGTCTTTGTTGATTACGGTATCAGCACTGATCGGGCTTGATCTAGCCACCGATAAATCTCTTGCCACACTGCCGTTGGCCATTCAATTTATCGCCATGATGACGACTAGCATTCCGGCCTCCCTTTTCATGGGAAAATGGGGACGCAAAGTAGGCTTTCTAGCCGCTGGTATTATTGGTATTTGCGGCGCTTGTCTGGCACTACTTGCCATCTATCAGCGTTCTTTACCGCTCTTTTGTATGGCCACATTTTGCTTCGGTACCTTCAGTGCGTTTGGCAACTATTATCGCTTCACCGCTCCAGAGGTAGTTCCCGCAGAGAAAAAAAATGTAGCGATCTCGTGGGTGATGGGGGGAGGTGTTATTGCGGCATTCATCGGGCCCAATTTAGCAACCTGGAGCCAAAATTTCCTGGAAGTCTCAGTTTATGCAGGCGCATTTATTATTACTATCGGTGTTTACTTAGCATCAATGCTAACAGTCAGTTTCATGGACCTTCCTGCGCCTGTCGCCAAGCCCCCTAAAACCGCATCCAGTCGCAGTCTTAGTTCTATAGTTACCCAGCCTGTTTTCCTGGTTGCCGTAATATGCGCAGCATTTGGCTATGGAACGATGAACCTAGTGATGACTGCAACCCCTCTGGCAATGCATCACAACGGCATGGTACTCAGCGACACAGCATTTGTTATTCAATGGCATATCGTGGCGATGTTTGCACCGTCTTTCATTACGGGAAACCTGATAGATCGATTCGGTATTCTTAACATACTGCTGATCGGGGCTATTCTTTCTGTAGTTTGTGTGGCAATCAACCTGACCGGCCACTCTGTGTGGCATTTTTGGTTGGCGCTGATCACCCTCGGCATTGGCTGGAATTTTTTATTTGTTGGCGGCACAACATTACTAACAGAAAGCTACCGGCCTGAAGAAAAAACCGAAATTCAGGCGATTAATGATTTCATTGTGTTTAGTGTCGTTTCTATTACCGCACTATCATCAGGCACCATCCACCATTATTACGGCTGGAAAACTGTCAACTTATGTGTACTACCGCTGTTGCTTTTTGTCGTTGTTTGTATATTCTTACTCAAAAGAAAAAGCCGACAAACTACGGTTGCCTGAACTTTTCACAGAGCAATCGGGCCTATTGTTACGCCCGCAGAAAGAGTCTTCTGTTGCTGCCTTTCCCGAAATTCAAAACCTCGCAGACTGCCCGTTACCATGAAAATACTTCTTTTGCTTTCCGCACTTGTGCTGCCCGCCTTTAGTGTAACTGCTGATGACAAACATAGTGCCACCAAGGTTACCCAGAGCTGGGCTCGCGCCACTCCCCCCGGTGCGACTACGTCTGCTGTTTATATGACCATCAACAACCATACTGATACAAATGTTAAGCTGATCGAAGTCAATTCAAACGTCACTGACAGAACCGAGATTCACAATACAACAAACAAAGACGGCATGATGCAAATGCGCCAAATCGATGCTGTCGACATTGCCAAAATGGCCACCGTTGAGCTACGGCCAAACGGAATGCATGTAATGCTATTTGACCTCAAAGCGCCACTCGAAGAAGGCTCAGCCGTCAACGTTGAACTTGTCTTCGACAACGGGAAATCCTTAGAGATTGAAGTGCCAGTGAAGAAACAAGCTGAAGATGGCGATCAATCGCATAAACACAAGGATCACAAGTAGCCATTGCAATTAAATTAGGCATCTCGACGCTTGATTACAACAAGCGCCTTATAGCAGGCAACACTCGAATTAAAGTGTCGCAACACAGCGGCAACAGTTTAACCTACCCACAGACCTCGCTACTCAGCATCGAGCGGCGTAACAAACTAACAACAATGAAGCACTATGATCGTCAACTACACAGTGCATTATATTTCAGACAAAATACTGGGCACTAAACAATGAATAAAATAATACTCGCTGCACTGTGCATCGTCGCTCTTGGTGCTGGCGCGTGGATTAGCACTTCGCAGACAGAAGATGTAAAACTAGAGATAACCGGTTTCGCTTTTCCAGAACCAGAAAAACTCTCTGCCATCAAACTAGTCAGTCACGAAGACCAACCCGTCACCGAAGACTCCTTCAAGGGAAGATGGACATTCATCTACGTTGGCTACACGTTTTGTCCGGACGCCTGCCCAATGACAATGACCGTCCTCAATCAGTTACATGGTGCCATTGAACAAGAAAACGTTAATGAAACTGTCAACATGATGTTGGTCTCAGTCGACCCAGAACGCGACACCACCGAAAAGCTCAACAGTTACGTCAAACATTTTAATCCGTCTTTCAGTGCCGCTACAGGGGCACCAGATGACATTCAACATTTCGCCAAGCAGGTTCGATCAATTTATGCTCTCCCCGAAGATCGCAGTGATCCGAATTACCTTGTTGATCATTCGTCATCGGTGATACTAATAAACCCAGAAGCCGCCGTTCATGCGATTTTCACCCCCCCGCAAGTGGCTGTCGATCTTGCCAAAGATTTTGTTAAATTAAGCAATAAATATAATAAAAATAGCTAACTGCTTTTATGTAGCGTTGAGGGTTTAGATGATTATAAAAGATCTCGTCACCTACATCGTAGGCAACCCTCCTCCACACAAAGGCGGTCGCTATTTTATTTTTGTGAAGCTCACTACCGATACAGGAATAAGCGGTATCGGTGAAGTTTACAACGCCACCTTCGCACCCTCTGTCATCAAACACATGATAGAGGATGTGTTTACTTCACACGTGGTGAATACCGATCCATTCCGAATAGAAACATTGTGGCGAAACGTATACGCACGCGGCTATTCTTCACGCCCAGATATTTCGCTTGTTAGCGTGCTCAGCGGATTAGAAATAGCACTATGGGACATAGTAGGGAAAGCCACTGAAAAACCGATATACGAGCTTCTAGGCGGCAAGGTACACGAAAAATTGCGCTCCTATACTTACTTGTACCCTGCAAATAATGCTGACGCGAACAGCGCTGATCCCGTTTATTCTGACCCTCACACTGCGGCGGCACGAGCAACCGACTATGTGGAACAAGGTTTTACGGCTGTCAAATTTGATCCCGCCGGACCGTACACTACCTTTGATCCCCACCAACCCGATCTCGAATCAATTCAGCGGTGCAAAATTTTTGTCGAAACCATCCGCGACGCCGTAGGCACCAAAGCCGATTTACTTTTTGGTACGCATGGTCAATTTACCACTAGCGGCGCAATACGCCTGGCTCGCGTGCTGGAAAACAGTGACCCGCTGTGGTTCGAAGAACCAGTCCCGCCAGAGAAACCCG
>JALZUX010000124.1 GCA_023301405.1 Granulosicoccaceae bacterium
ACAACCGCTGAGACAATTGTATGATCAGCGCTATTGTATTGGTTGTACTGGCGCTATTGGGCGCCCCCTTGTTTGTAATTATTGCTGCCAGCGCATTGTGGGGTTTTTATCAGCTGGATATCAGCCTGACCTCGGTGATTCTAGAAACATTCAGCATAGCCGAAACCCCAATTTTACTGGCGATACCGTTATTTACTCTGGCTGGTTATCTACTCAGCGAGAGCGGGGCACCTGGCAGGCTGGTGCGCTTTACCCAGGCGGTACTAGGATGGATGCCGGGCGGATTGCCCATTGTGGCACTGGCATCGTGTGCATTTTTTACAGCGTTTACCGGTGCCTCAGGCGTAACCATCATAGCGCTGGGTGCAATACTGTACCCGGCACTGCAGCAGTCAGGTCACGATGATCGATTCAATCTTGGGTTAATCACCTCCGGTGGCAGTCTGGGGTTGTTGTTTGCACCGTCGCTGCCAATAATTCTATACGGCGTTGTTGCTAAGCAACCGATTGACGATCTGTTTATCGCCGGTGCTCTGCCGGGATTATTGATGTTGGTGGTGTTATCCGGTTACTGCATGTGGACACAACGTCGTCATCGAACCGCGTTGGCCGACTTCAGCATGCGAAAAGTAGGGGCAGCATTAGCTGAGTCCGCTCTCGAACTACCCTTGCCATTCATCGTGCTTGGTGGCATTTATTCGGGGTTGCTCGCCGTGTCGGAAGCAGCGGCGATTACGGCGGTATACGTATTTCTGGTAGAAGTTGTCATTCGCCGTGAGGTTAAGTGGTCGCAGTTACCCTCAATAGCACGGGAATCCATGACATTGGTTGGCGGTATCCTTATTATCCTTGGCTTGTCGTTCGCCTCGACCAATTACATGATTGACGCCGAAATACCGCAGAAGTTGTTCAACACGATGCAAGGCTTGATAGAAGATCGCTGGAGCTTTCTGGTGTTTTTGTTTTTATTCCTGCTTGCATTGGGTGCTATTCTCGATATTTTCTCGGCAATTGTATTAGTGGTGCCATTAATATTACCGCTGGCAGCAAGCTACGGCATTGATCCGCTGCATCTGGGGATTATCTTTTTAGCCACCATGCAACTGGGCTATCTAACACCGCCGGTCGGCCTGAATTTGTTCATCGCGAGCTACCGATTCAATACACCAATACTGCAGGTGTACAGTGCTGCGCTACCTTTTCTATTGATATTGACGGCCACCGTACTGATTATTATTTTTGTGCCTCAGCTTTCATTGTGGTTTAAATAGAGACATCAGCGTGTTAGGTGATCGACCCAAGTTTCTGGACAGCCACCGAGTGGCTGTCCGATAACTAAAATCTACTGCGGTCGCGGTCTTGCGCGGTCAGCCATCACGATTGATGTCGCCAAAGAGCAATAACTATTCGCCTCAATCGATCAGAAATATCTGACTCGACATCTCACACTCTTGCTACCACTCCAGTTCTCGGGCAGGCTCCTTGTGGCTCTTGCGCGGAGCTGGTTTCGCGTACAGCGGCTATTAGGCATGCAAGAGGGTTGTCTAAGTTGTCATCATATCCAGCCTTAAACACAGCATTGTCAACTGCTACCGATGATCAAGGTATGCCGCTTACGTCTTTGGTATGATAGTCCTAACCAGTAAAATGCCTGTAGAGGATCTCAACTAGCATTTGACGGTGATATTTGCACTCATACTTCGAGTAATCTAATCTTCTGTTCGCGGACTGCCGGAACAGATAAACTTCGGGATCCTGCTACAGCCGGATGCTCCGTACCCGCCAACAGCGAACAACGAACAACCCCGAAGAGAGCAGTTCATGGAAAAGAGTCTTTTTAAGTTTATCTGGAAGTACTCAAAAAAAGATCAGATCATTCTGGTGCTAATCACCCTTGTGACCTTTCCGGTGCTGTTTCTTACCCTTGAATTGCCCAAACGCATTATTAACGACGCGATCGGCGGCAATGGCGAGGACGTAGTTTTTCTGGGTATGAATTTTACCCAAATTGAGTTTTTAATGGTGCTGTGTGTCGGGTTTATCCTGATAGTGCTGGTTACCGGGCTGTTAAAAATGTGGCTGAATACCATGAAAGGCGTTCTGTCTGAGCGGCTCTTGCGGCGATTCCGGTATCAACTACTGACACGTATCCTGCGCTTTCCCCGCCCTTACTTTCGCAGCACAAGCCAAGGTGAACTGGTGTCGATGGTGACCTCCGAAGCCGAACCAATGGGTGGGCTTATGGGAGACATGCTGTCGCAGCCGATTCTCCTGACCGGTCAGATGCTTACCATTTTGGGGTTTCTTTTTGCCCAGAGCTTCTGGTTTGGCTTAGCCGCCATTGCATTGATACCGTTACAAGCTTGGCTCATCCCTAAATTGCAACGCCAAATTAATCTGCTTAATAAAGAACGTATTCAAGAGGTTCGTAAACTTTCAGCTGATATTAGTGAAACTGCTGCCGGAGTAAGTGATATCCGCGTTAATGGCGGCTTGCGATATCGAATGTCCATGTTTTCCGATCGGCTCGGCAATCTGTACGACATTCGCTTTGAAATCTATCAGAAAAAGTACTTTATGAAATTTCTGAACAATTTCATCAATCAGTTGACGCCGTTTTTTTTCTATGCGGTTGGCGGTTATCTGGCGATTATCGGGGAGATTTCTGTCGGCGCACTAGTGGCGGCTCTAGCGGCCTATAAAGACATGTCTTCGCCATGGAAAGAATTACTGGCTTACTACAATGAAACCCAGGACATGGCTTTGCGATGGGAAGTTGCCACTGAGCGTTTCGCACCGAAATCGTTGGTGGAAGATCACTTGCTTGAAGGCATGCCCGAGGGGGACATCAACATGAAAGGTGACATCGTCATTGATGATGTGACTGTCCGTGATGAAGAAGGCATCGCGGTGTTGGAGAACATCAACTTAACGATACCGCAAGGCGCGCGTATTGCTGTAAAAGCAGATAATGAAACAGCGGCTATGGCATTTGCTGACCTGCTCACGCGCGAAGTAATTCCGCACCACGGGTCAGTCAATATTGCAGGACACGATCTAAACACGATACATCAAGTAACGTTGGCGAATAGTATCGGGTATGCCCATTCTAACCCACACATCTTGCGTGGCACCCTTGGTGAAAACCTCCTAATGCCATTCAAAAACAAGCCCATTGAGTTGGAGGTCACAGAAGCTGATCCTGATGTCAGCAGCTTTCAGACAAAAGCGGAGCAATCTGGTAACAGCGTTGACCCGTTTAACGCATCGTGGGTGGACCCAACCATTGCCGGTCTGAGTACTTCAGAAGATATCAGAGATTGGTGGTTTCAATTGGTGCAGGCCATGGGGAT
>JALZUX010000125.1 GCA_023301405.1 Granulosicoccaceae bacterium
GTCAAATCATTAATAGCGGCAGACCTCTCATCCCCGGGCTTGATGGCTCACGATTGTCTATTGCCATCGATATACGTTCCGCGTTTGTCAGACATCAAAAATCTGTTGGCTCAACTGCCTGACACCAACACACCAACACTTGAATTTGCCAGTGCACTGACTAATTTCATCTATACAGAATTTGAATATGATCCTGAGTTTTCCACGCTGGTGACTCCCATCACCGATATTATCTCTGCCAGAAAAGGAGTGTGTCAGGACTTCGCACATCTGGCCATAGCCATATTACGCCAATGCGGAATACCGGCGCGGTATGTAAGCGGGTATCTAGAAACCTTACCTCCTGCCGGACAACAAAAACTGCAGGGCTCAGATGCGACACATGCATGGCTTTCTGTTTACATACCGAAACAAGGCTGGTTTGACTTTGACCCAACCAACAACAAGCGACCCGACTCACAATACGTCACCACAGCCTGGGGCAGAGACTACGCCGATGTCGCTCCATTACGCGGAGTTGTGTTTGGCGGCGGACAAACTGTGCTGAAAGTAGCAGTAGATGTGAACCGTGTCGAAAATGTTCCCAATGCCAGCGCCACCGATTAAACAATGTCTACCCCGCAGGTGGTAGACGAAGAATAGAATCTTGAAATCCGATGTGAGATTTTGAGCCAAATGTTTTTGATCAACAGAGGCGAATAGTTGCTCTGTTAATATCTATTCAGTACGTTTTGCAAAATTTATATATCATAACCTTATGTCTATAGGGTTTGTGACTAGCCAGAGCGCGCTTATCGTGCCTGGTTAATTAACAATGAGAGAGGAAAGAATTGCGCGCACCACAAGCACAAGCATCTAAGCACGAACACCGCCATAGACGCGACAAGTCTGGCCTGAATAGTTACACTCTATCCTTAAACGAAATTGATCGTACCGCTAACCGAAAGACTGCCACCTCAAGTAGCTCGCCTACTTCGTCACCGGCACTATTTCAATTTTTCGCCACACTTTTTTCACAGACCGATAAAACATTCAGACTAATAAATTTTGCAATAAGCAGGAACTTTCGATACCCGGACCTCCCTAATCATCCGAAGTGTTTGAACCTACCCCTGGTATCTTCTGCCCAAAGCAGCTCACAGCTTGACCAGTAGACGTCTGGCACAACCAGCAGTTTACGCTTACAGTAGTTACGCCTATGAACAGACAGTTTCAAAAGACGAGCTATAGCAGCTCTACTTCAGATGAACTATTTTTCCAAAATGGTTCAGCGCGACCAGCCGCAGCAGCACTCGTGGACTATCTTGATCAGCTAAGCAGCAGTGAGCTAGCAGAAAGAAAGCGCGCAGCCGAGCTATCAATAAAGCAAATGGGAATCACTTTTACAGTGTATTCAGGCGACGGCAACATAGACCGTGACTGGCCATTCGATATCATTCCACGTGTAATTGATTCTCAAGAATGGGTAATGATCAAAGACGGGCTCATTCAGCGCCTTGAGGCTCTGAACTTATTCATTAACGACCTCTATAACGAACAAAAAATCATTGCTGATGGCGTGGTACCGGCATCATTACTTGAAACCTCTGAAAATTTTCGCAAGCAGTGTCGTGGCATACACCCTAAATATGGTGTCTGGGCACACATTTGCGGCAGCGACCTGGTGCGTGATCAAGACGACGAACTGTATGTTCTCGAAGACAATCTCAGAGTGCCTTCCGGGGTTTCCTACATGATCGAAAACCGCGAGGTCATGAAACGCACTCTGCCCGAAGTTTTTAGCAGCTGTCGAATACTACCCGTAGACGACTACATAGCCAGTTTATTAGCGATGCTGCAGTCTCTTAGTGACGCACCAGACCCCACACTGTGTGTTTTAACACCGGGGGTTTATAACTCAGCCTATTTCGAACACAGCTTTCTGGCTCGCCGGTTAGGTGCCGAATTAGTAGAAGGCCGGGATCTGTTAGTCGGTGATGACGAATGCGTTTATGTTCGCAATATTGATGGGCTAAAAAAAGTAGATGTAATTTATCGTCGCATCGACGATGAATTTCTAGACCCTGAGTGCTTTAACCCGAAATCAACACTTGGTGTGCCAGGGCTAATGCGCGCATGGCGCGCCGGTAACGTTGCCATTGCCAACGCACCGGGTGCTGGCGTTGCAGACGACAAAGTGATCTATTCCTACGTGCCCGACATCATCCGCTACTACCTTAAACAAGAACCGCTAATCAAAAATGTACCGACCTATCGATGTGAAAATATCGAACAACGCGAATACGTACTCGACAACCTTGATAAGCTGGTCGTCAAGCCGGCTAATGAATCCGGCGGATACGGCTTATTGATCGGCCCTCACAGCACGGCTAAACAGCGCGACGAAACCCGCAAGCAAATACTAGCTGACCCACGCAACTACATCGGACAACCCACCCTCGGGATTTCAACCTCCCCCACACTAGTCGACGGTGCTCTTGTGCCACGACATGTGGATTTGCGGCCGTTCATTTTGCAATCTGATGTTACCCGGGTTACCACCGGTGGACTAACCCGCGTAGCACTTGTTGAGGACTCCCTTGTCGTTAATTCCTCACAAGGGGGTGGCAGCAAGGATACCTGGGTTGTAGAAACCGAAAAACCATCAACC
>JALZUX010000126.1 GCA_023301405.1 Granulosicoccaceae bacterium
CCCAACCGGCAGGCTGGATCACGATATTAGTCATTAGGGGTCGCCGTTCATTTGATGTTGTATGCCTTCACGTACTGAGTCTGGCCACGCTGTTGATTTGCCGTTGTCATCAACGTAAACCAACACTGAAGTTGCTGAAAAGCGAAGCTCACTTTCACAGTAAGTCTCAAAACGTAAACCGACACTGGAACGACCAAGCGCAGTTATAGTCAGGCCAACAGTAAGTACATCGCCAATACGGCTTGGCGCTGAAAACGTTGCGCTAATTTGAGCCGTGGGCACGCCATTATTTTTTATGACCTCGCTGAACGGGTAATTCAACTCACGCTCAAAAAAATCTTCAACAACGTCATTCAACAATTCAAAGTACCGCGGATAAAATACAATGCCCGCTGGATCACAATGCTTGAAAAGAACTTTCTGGGTAAACGAAAACATAAATTACCACTTCAATAAATAGCGCTGAATGTTACCCGTTGCTGTTTTCGCTAAGTCATTAAGGAAAACAATTGATCCGGGGTATTTGTAAGGGGCGATAAATGCGGTTTTTAAGTGCCATGCCAGGTCACTTAAACGGTGCAAACATGGGTGCCCTGATCACACTACCGCGGCCAACACCGGCCTGCTCTTGTAAACCACTGCTCTGCTGATTCAAGCCATTTGGCATCAGGTAAGTGCAAGTTAATGAAATGGCGAAATACAGTCCTGCAGGACCGCCTAAACAAGCAATCCGCATTAGGGTTTATTCCGCTGGGGTGAGACCAACCTCAGTCTAGTATTCACTGACATCCATTACAAACTTAAATAGTTTACCCATAAGATAATGATAGCCACCATGCCATAAGCCCTTCGGGAAGTGGTAAAACGCTATTTGCCGCTGACAGAAAACCTAGTAAGCAATTGATAATTATAATTTTATATCAGTTGGATACCCAATCAACACAATAACACTCCCACCCCACCCCGTTCAGGACCCGGTCAAAGTGGCGTTCGGCCGACTGACACAAAGGGTCACTCTCTAAGGTCGTCTCTGGGCTGTGCGAACCTGTAACCCCCTCGCAAGAAACAATTATTTTCTGCCGTCCAATAAAAAACGGTCGCTAACTACGGAGACCATCTTGCGATCCCTGACTCTCACATGAAATCATCCACCAAGCTTTTGTATTTTATAGGCCCATTGAGCGCCACGGTACTACTGACAAGCACTACAGCAGTACTTGCCGATGGCGATGATCATCACCATCGCAGCACCAAGAAAGTAGATCAGACAACCACCCAGTGGTTGGCCGAAAAAAACCCGATAATCTGGCCTTACCAATCTAAAACAGTCATGGCGGCTGAAGAAACACTTGGTCAACCGGCACTGTTTGGGCAATGGTCTGATGTTGTTAGCTGGCCAGTGGTTGCGGTACACGCCAACCTGCTGCCCAATGGGAAGGTATTAGCGTGGGATGCAACGCCCGACGACTTTGACGATGACCCCCACACCACAGAAAACTTCACTACACGGGTAACCCTGTGGGATCCAATAGACGGAACGCACGTCGCGACCAATAACAACACCAATGCAGACTTATTCTGCGCCGGGTCTGCGCACCTGTGGGACGGTCGAATACTATTTGCCGGTGGCGACAGCGGTGTAGACAGACTTAACGGACCGTTGCCTAACACCAGCATCTACGACTATGTGACCAACACCTGGCGACAAACAGCAGACATGGCAGCGCCACGCTGGTATTCCTCTGTGGCAGCACTTGCGAATGGTGAAATGCTAACGCTAGGCGGCACTTACGAACCAACGCCACTGGCCGAGGTATTCCAGTTTAACGAAACATGGCGTCCACTGGATATTGTGGCACTTCCCTATGCGTCAGTTGACCACCAGTGGCTGCAAGCGATTCCACAAGGCGGCGTAATGTCGTTCGGACCGCAGAATACGTTATTCACCGTCGATACAGAGGATTCTGGATCTTTAACAGCCGGACCCGACCGCGACCAACTCATACAACGTCACTACGGCAGTTATGCAATGTATGACATCGGTAAGGTATTGGTTGCCGGAGGCAGCGATAACGTAACGCCTGCTCCGTCTTACACGTCATCAGTCGTTATCGACACCGAAACCATGCAGTCAACCGACACCGGCTCGATGAGCATAGGCCGCAACCAGCACGACCTCACGATACTTGCGGACGGAACAGTGCTGGCCATTGGCGGCAATTTCGAAGGCGCGAATTTAGTCAGCCCTAACGGAGGCGTATACAGCCCTGAACTATGGGATCCAAGCACCGGCCAATGGCGCTTCATGAACGACATGCAGGTAAGCCGACAATATCACTCTATTGCGCTGCTGTTACCCGATGGTCGAGTGCTATCGGCGGGCGGTGGATATTGCGGTGATTGCACCGAAATTGGTTACGAAGAACAGAACGCAGAAATTTTTTCTCCACCGTATCTTTTTTCAGAAGGCGACACACTGGCGATCCGCCCGCAAATCAACGGTGGCCAGTCGTTTATAGACTATAAATCCCGCTATACCTTTCTATCAGACCAGGCAGCGGCTATCGCAAAAGTTCACCTGATAAAATTAGGTGCTACCACCCACTCGCAAAATCAAGATCAACGCCTTGTGCCCCTGGAATTTCATACACAGGGTAATGCGGTTTTTGTCAATGCTCCGGATAATCGAAACATTGCACCACCCGGCCACTATCTGCTGTTTTTTGTTAACGATAAGGGCGTACCTTCTATTGGTAAAATGATCAAGGTCGGCCAACCACTTATTGAATCCGGCACTATGGTATCCAATTCAGTGCGCAGTGGAGAAACAGAAACCTATCTCATCGAATCAACAGCTCAAGACGCTGCCCTACAAGTACAACTTGCCAGTGTCACACCAGGCACCAAACTCACTGTGACCGGCAATGCCAGTAATGGCGCTGTCACGGCGACTTGCAGCAACAGTGCTGTTGGCCAATCCGTTGAATGCCGGCTATCCAATCAAGTAGCAACAAGCTGGTCACTTGAAGTTCAAGCGGTATCCACAACCCCTTATGATTTAGTAGCCACACTAAGCACCGTAGCAGACCCGGGTGCAGAACAGCCTGTAGTGCCAGCTCAAACACCAGAGCCCGTGCCAGTACCTGCGATCCCCGGTGCACCTGACTTTTCTGTTGAACCACCCGATACAAAGCAGACTGTCCCTGGCGCTGGAGCAATAACTATTAGCCCTCTCGGATTACTGATGTTATTGCTCGGTTTTTTTACAACTCGCTTAACCCGTGATCACGATCGACAAGCTATTAACAAAAACGGGTAAAGCTTCACGGCGACTATTCAGGGCACACCTATCGACCCTACGGCAGGCGACAGGTGTGCTCTGAATGGTGACATTATGCTTTCATCATCTGAGAGGTTTGTTCGGCCCAGCCAATCGCCTCGATATAGGCATCGTTCATCGCTTCGGTAATCACTAACTCACTGCCTATTATCTTGTTTTTATTTTCGATAAATTGTATCGCATCAAGAAGCTCGCTTGCTCTTCCATGCCGGTACTGAAGAATAAGCCTCAGTTGGGGAGTTGCCGATATACTGTCCAGCACCTGCTCTATGTCGACATCCATCATTACATCAACTAATGACAACAGCCCCGCCGTAAAGCAGGCATTCTCATCTTCAAGGCCTTCATGCCGAGCAGTCAATTGGCAAAAGCGCCCGCGAACCAACGCCATATTTACTAATTCCATCGGCTTGTCGTTGAGGTCAGCGACCAGCAACATGACTACCCACTGTCGAATAGTTTCCCTGCCCAACAACACAGCAGCTTGCTTGATTGAAGTAACCTTAGACACCAATCCGGTCAGTGGCGAGTTTACATATCTTAGCGCGCGAAGCCCCAAAGAGACTTCACGACTCATTATATCAGCGATTTGCTCGGGGGTGATCGACTCACTATTTAACTCAGCCAACAGATGCAACAGTATGCCTTTGTTGGCTGGTATTTTGCTGCCACTAATTACCTCGGGCTTAGCAAAGTAGTAGCCTTGAAAGTAATCAAAACCTGCATCGCGCAGAGCGCTAAACTCTGCTGCCGTCTCTACACGCTCGGCCAGTAGTTTGGGTTGATTACCAGTGCGTTTCGCTGCAATCTGGCACAACTTATCCATCGAATATTGAGTGATGTCATATTTCACAATCGCTGCAAAGGGAAGCAGAGACGCCATTTGCTCAGTAGGGCTGTAATCATCCAGAGCAATGGTAAAGTTTGCCTCCTGCAGCGCTGCAACCCCCTTGAACACAGCCTCATTTAGCACTACGGTTTCCAATACCTCTAACACCACCCGCTCCCTGGGCAGGAACTCAAGCAGTGCTGGTTGCTCAAGAAATCGATTAGTCAGGTTTACAAAGGCAAGCTTGTCTCCAACAATACTGGTAAGACCCTTCTCCTCAACAGCATTAATCAGCACCTGAGAGGTTGCTGAATCGCCACCCACGGCAGAGTCAAAGGCGTTGATGCCGCTTGAACGGTACAATAGCTCATAGGCTACTGTTTCCCCACCGGAATCCAGTATCGGTTGCCGCCCTATAAAATACTTCTGCATACCTTGCATGCCCTATTGGGTGAATATCCGTATTAACACCAGGAACAATAATAGCTTCCCACTGCACTACTGTATCTTCGGCGAATAGTAGAATTTTCTTAGTCGGGATATCGCCCTACTTATGCACACTGTATTTGACATGTCATCAATTGAAAAAAGCGGTCATAGACAACACCGCCATGTTGCAACAAACTTGCTCTGAAAAATTACTTTAGGCGTTACACACCCTGCGCCCCACACGCTGTGTCTCTCACTAATAATTTAGCCATTTATTTTTTTCTTTCGCTGATCAAGGAAGCGTTGGTGCGATTCTTCAGAGCCATCATGAAAGGAGCCCGTCCACTGATCAATTGGTACTTCAAGTCCGCCATAGTTACACTGAAAATAACGATGATGCATTTGATGATGAAAGGTACCCAAAGACAAAATCATTTTGCCGTGGCGCGTCATTCCCTGGTAGCCGGTATGTGTGGTCGCGGCAGACAAGGTGAAATACTGCAGGTGGAAAATAATCAATAACGGGTGCGACGGCACAATGAAATGGATCAGCACGGTGCTTAGGTAAATCAGATGTTCCACCGGGTGCATCGATAAGCCAGACCACGGCCCCACGTTGATATTCCGGTGGTGTAGCGCATGCACGCGCTCATAGAGCGGCACCTCGTGAATCAACCGGTGAATGGTAAAAAAATGAATGGTCTCCCACATTGGCAACAGCAAGATCAATAACACCAGCCATGGCCAGTCACTGCCCAGCGACAAAGCCGGCAGATAGCCGTTGGCCAGCGCCCATAACATTAAAACCTCATAGACAGTCCAGACGGTTACACCACTGGCAAGCGTCCAGAACATGTTGTCAGCCACTTGAGAATTGAATGTAAAAACCCGGTTTTTTTTAATAAAAGGCCTCGCGTCGTAGCGACGTTCATCACCCTGAACACGCCAGACATAAAAATAAAGGTGTAGGCCACCCGCCACCAGAGTCATTAAAAACAGGTTTCGCAGATAGATTTCACC
>JALZUX010000127.1 GCA_023301405.1 Granulosicoccaceae bacterium
GTTACCGACGGTAAAGTCACAGAATTTCGCGTTGTCATGAAAGTGACTTTTGTACTCAACTAAATCGTTTCGATTCTTGAGTTAAAGCCTGCTGCTGATGGGATTACCGCATCAGCCAAGCGTATTATGAAATATTCTCAAGCGTTAAGGGTGTACCGGCCGCTGTGGGTGCTGATGGGCTCGGCACTGCTAAGTGCTTGCTACATTGAAGGGGGCGGGTGTTCAGGTCCGGTCTGCTTTGGAGTATCGACAGATGTTTGCAGTGGTGGGTTGCTATGTAACGAACGTGATGACCAAGTTGACCGGTGCCCCGATCTAGATGACATTGAAGTCGAAGCCACCTTAGCAGTTAATCGGGTGCGTGGGGATGCGCGCAGTTGTTCTCTAGCGGGGACTACCTCGCTGAATTCTATTGTTTGGAATGAGCAATTATTTGCAGCGGCGGATGCTCACTCACGAGACATGGCGAGTAATAATTTTGTCAACGCTCTTGGTAGTGATGGCCTGGGAGTGAATGAGCGTCTGGGCGATATCGGTGCCGGCTACGTTTCACAATTGGTGGCAGGTGGCTTCCCCTCCGCTGATGAATTAATCAGCAGCTGGGCCGCAGATAGCCGTGAATGTGGCCAAATTCTCAGCGAGCGGGCAAGCAGTTTTGCGCTCGCATGCCGATTTGACGACGACAGTCAATTTGGCACGTACTGGACACTAGTGGTGGTGGGGCAGTAAGCCTAAAGTCAGTATCGAAGTAGGGGGTAAAAGGGTGGGGTCTGTCGAGACTTCACCCACCAATTACCGCCATTTATGAGAAAGTAAGTCTCATTCGTCGCTGTAAATTCCTAGAGGCATTGTTCCTGATAACCCGGGCCAGCGGACAATCGCGACAAAACGCTCGTCAACAGATATTTACTTCAACAATAGAAATATCGTCGTTCTGCTGAGATCCTTTAACAAACGTCTCGAAGCCCTTTTGAATAGTGGGTATGCGGCTGCCACTATATGCCTGAGATGAGATGAGTATCTCTAATTTTTCAGGGTCGAATATTTCATCGTTGGTACTCTGTGTTTCTATGAGTCCATCGGTGTAAGCGTATAGTTGATGTGATGCTGTATAGCTTTTGGTGAAAACCTTCACATCGTCCGATTTGAGTTCTTCAATCCCGAGCGGTAATTGTGTGCTTTCGACGCGATCTGTGATTTCTCCAGTGCTTGTAGCGATAATTATATCTGGCAGCCCGGCATTGCAAACCGTTACTTTTTTGCCGTCGCATTTAGCAATAGCAGCGCAACAAAAAAAGCCAGAAGGTAATAGTCGAGTGAGTCGGTTATTGAGTTCGACCATGATCTGATCGACATCAAGGCCTCGTCGGGCAGTGGCTTGGAAGATTGAGGCAACGGGCGTCGCGCCCATAGCAGCGGCGATGCCGTGGCCGGTCAAGTCTGCCACTAACATGTAGGTGTTGCCGCATTCGCTTTGGCACGTCATAGCAAGATCACCAGAGAAATTTTCGTATGAGCTCTGCCAGATTGTTGCATGCTCTGATTCTTCAAGAGGTTGATTAACGATATGATTTAGTATTTTTAATGCGACGACTTCATCGCGTTTTTCAATCTGTTTATTGTGTACCAGTTTGCGTCCGAGCTTATGATAGCGTTCAGTCCGTATTATTTGCACGAGATAGTATTTGGCCTGACTAAATTGTGCTGCCAGTAAGACCAGCAGTAATGCGATCGCAGTGACAGAAACAAATAGTGAAGACTGTATTACGACCAGTATGGCGAGCGCGGTGCTGCAAACTATAGTGAGAGTAATATTGCTGATTACAGTGAGTTTACTTTTATCAAGCATAATGGGTAAGCGCGATTGTTGCAGTCTGTGTGTGTGACGATGCGAGGGTAGCGGCACTACCTGTGCAAACATAACAATACGGCTAATAAATGCGTGCTGATTCTAAAGCTGGCAAGATAAAAACCTGTTGACGCTAAAGTTTTGAAAGGCCGGGTCGGCAGCTTGTGGTCATCTGTATACGGGTCACGTCAGGCATTCGGGGCCGTCGTGTCTCGTATTATTAACGTATCCGCTGATTGGCTGGATATCAAACAGACCGTTTTCTATTGGTTGCATGCAAGTGTTTAAATAGTCAGGGCTGTCGTCCGTTAGCCAAGTCTCTATTTCATCGGGTTGAATAATTACCGGCTGGCGATTATGCACTGATTGCATGTCACCGTTTGCCTCTGTGGTAATGAGGCAACATTGCAAATATCCATCAGTATGGGTCTGAACAATTGCCCCAAGTGCAATGGCTGGGTGGTCTTTTAGCGAAATGTGGTTGGCTTCTTTTTCTTTGCCCTTGCGCGTCCATTCGTAAAATCCGTTAGCCGGGATGATGGCCCGGTATCGTCTAATCAGGTTTTTAAAAGAAGGTTTTTCCCAGATGGTCTCAGATCGTGCGTTAAACAAGGGGCGTTTGAATACACCTTCTTTGGCCCACGGCGGTATGTATCCCCATTGCATAGGTTCAAGCGTTAATGCTCCGCGGGTCATGACTAAACCCCAGATAGCAGCAGTCGGGGCTACGTTGTATTTAGGGGTGAATTTTTCTTCGGGTAGTGTCAGGCCCAGTTGATCCAGTAGCCACTGAACCCCTTCGTGGTCTGAAATATTCATTCGTCCGCACATTGTTGGCTGGCCCTTATTTTAAGCTTACGTCGGTTAATGTTATATCAAGTGCTGGCTGATGTTGAAGTTCCATTTTTTCTTTTTTCAGAAGGGCGGTGTAAATATAACAGTTGGACAGTGTTGGTTCAGCGAGGTTGTTTGAGAATGCCAAACACACACTTTACGGATTAAATAAGTGAAAAATACCGCTGAAAAAATAGTGAGTGAATCTTTCGGGATGAATTTTACCTTTACGATTGTTGTGGCATTTGCTGCGTTGATCAGTAGTGGTGTGTCGGCAAATCACACTGAGCATTCAAATGATAGTCGTTACCGTCAATCTTTCCAAACGTTGTCACCGTATCTTGGGGTTGGTCTGGGTTTTGGCGGGGACGAGATTGGCAGGTTTGCGGACAGTAATGGTGGTGTGGATGAGATTCACAGTGGTGGGGGATGGTTAATAGAAGGCGGGCTTGCGCTTGCGGTCGATCCTTCAACAAGCTTGCGTCTGTCGAGTGGCTATCAGTTCGATATAACCAGTCGCCAGAATGGGGATTCTTTGTTTGATCGGCTACGATTTGATCTGACGGTGCTTCGAAGGTTTGATGCGCACGAGTTTGGTGTGGGTATAACCTCGCATACTTCTGTTGGTTATAGCTGTAGCATAAATTCAATTTGCGAGGGTGATGTTGAGTTTGATCAGACGATTGGTTACACACTTGAGTACTCGGTAAAAGTTGCACAATACAATAGCGCGAGATTTGGTGGTGATTCTCGCGGCCTGAGTGTGGGTGTACGTTACACTGGCATTGATTATCGAGCCCGTCTGAATAATCAGGCTGAACTCACTGACGGTGATTCAGTGACTGGGTTTATCGGGATTGTTTTCTAGGTGGTAGTCCGATAACCAGGGTCGTTGCAAAGGCGTGAGGTGTCGAGTCAGATATTTCTGATCAATAGAGGCGAATAGTTGTTCCTCTTTAACGTTGTAATTGCAAGGGCTAGCCGAAAAACCGCGCCCGCAGTAGATTCTAGTTCTCGGACAATCACCTAGGCGGCTGTCCGAGAACGATGATCTACTGCGGGCGCGGTCTTTCGGCCAGCTATTACGATCAATATCGTTAAAGAAGAACAACTATTCGCCTCTATTGATCGAAATATCT
>JALZUX010000128.1 GCA_023301405.1 Granulosicoccaceae bacterium
GTAGTCGCCATACAGGCTGATGGCAGTGGCATGTATACCTTGCAAGGCCTATGGACTCAAGCGCGTGAAAACCTCGATATCACGACGGTACTATTATCAAATCGCGCCTACGCCATACTAAAACACGAGCTTCGTAATGTAGGAGCCGACGCAGGCACCATTGCAACAGATATGATGGAGCTCAACCGCCCTGATCTGGATTGGGTATCTTTAGCGCGGGGCATGGGCGTAGAAGCCATCGCGGTAAGTAATACAAGCGGCTTAATCAAAGCACTTAAAGCAGGGCTTGCCGCAGAAGGGCCTTACTTAATTGAAGCTATCTTTTAAAAACTGTTTTTAACGATCTAACGCAGACTGACTATGAAAATTTCTTCACTAGCCGACAGAATAAGCGGCGAAGGCGCCGAGGCATGGGAGATACACACCGAAGCCTCACGCGATGCGGACAACGGTGCTGATGTCATTATACTAAGCATAGGTGATCCCGACTTCGCAACGCCTAACCCCATTATTGACCGCGCTATTATCGCCCTTAATGAAGGCGACACACACTATGCATCTGTGCCCGGTCGTAATGCATTAAGAAAGGCCATTGCCAGTGACTTTGCAAAAAACACTGGCGTTGCAACCGATAAAGACAATGTATTTGTTTTCGCCGGTACTCAGAATGCACTATTTTCAACAAGTTTAATCATTCTGGATCACGGCGATGAGGTAATCGCCCTCGAACCAATGTACGTCAGTTACGAAGCTTGCCTGGAAGTCAGTGGTGCCAAATTAGTACGCGTAGCACAACCAGCTGCCGGTGGATTCAGACCGGACGCCGATTTAATCGAAAAGGCGATTACACCAAAAACCAAAGCAATTGTTATCACCACACCGAACAACCCTACCGGCGTGGTAATGACTGAAGCCGAGCTTAAATCCATTGCAGACATCGCCATAAAACACGATCTATGGGTAATCTCTGACGAAGTCTACACTGACATCATTTTCGAAGGTGAACACTTATCAATGGCAGCGCTACCCGGAATGGCCGAGCGCACAGTCACCTTAAATAGCTTGTCGAAATCACATGCCATGACCGGCTGGCGCGTTGGCTGGAGCATTAGTCCAAAATTACTAGCTCCGCACTACGAAAATTTGGCGCTGTGCATGCTCTATGGGTTACCGGGCTTTATACAAGAAGCCGCTATTACCGCACTGACTGATCAACGCAGTGCAAGCCTTGAGATGAGAGACATCTATCAACGACGCCGTGACCTTGTGTGCAAAGAGCTGGCTAAAGCTGAGCACCTGCCAGTGCTGAAACCACAAGCCGCCATGTATGTGATGGTCGATATCCGCCACTACGCAAACAGCAGCGGAGAATTCACCAGAGCGCTTTATAAAGCAACCGGTGTCGCTGTATTAGATGCTGGCGCATTTGGAAAAAGTGCAGACGGCTGGGTTAGATTATCCTTCACACTAAGTGATGAAGATCTCATCGAAGGATGTCGTCGTATTGTTGAGTTTTTAACCAGTAAATAGGTTTGTTGATTTCGCTATAGAAAAACGTTTTGCATTGCTTTGATCAAGCAGTGGAAAATAGAAAAGGGCATAAATATGAGTAAAAATTTTAATCAACCACTGGGCGGTAACGACATGGCACGCTTCAGTGGCCCCGCCACCATGATGCGATTGCCTACTCAAGAAACAGCCGCTGGACTAGATGCCTGCTTTGTTGGTATCCCTATTGATATTGGTACTTCGAATCGTTCAGGCACTCGACACGGCCCCCGACAAATTCGCGCTGAATCATGCATGTTGCGCCCCTACAATATGGCCACCGGTGCCGCTCCCTTTGAAAAATTGCAAGTTGCTGATATCGGTGATGTACCGATCAATACATTTGATCTAAAAAAGACAGTCGACATCATCACTGCTCATTACAATGAAATTCTCACTCACAACTGCATCCCACTAACACTTGGCGGCGACCACACTCTTACTTACCCGATCTTACGTGCAATGAAAGAAAAGCACGGTCCGGTAGCGCTGGTCCACATAGATGCACATGCTGATATCAACGACGACATGTTCGGTGAAAAAATCGCTCACGGCACACCGTTCAGACGCGCCGTAGACGACGGGCTACTGATTAATGACAAGGTATTTCAAATCGGCTTACGGGGTACGGGCTATTCACCAGACGACTTCAACTGGTCTCGCGATCAGGGCTTCACTGTTGTTCAAGCCGAAGAGTGCTGGGGAAAGTCACTGACTCCACTCATGGAAAAAGTGCGATCCACCATTGGCGACGCCCCGGTGTACCTAAGCTACGACATTGACAGCCTTGACCCGGCATTCGCCCCTGGCACCGGAACGGTAGAGATTGGAGGCCTAACTATTTGGCAGGCGCTTGAAATTGTGCGCGGCTGTACCGGTCTTAATATTGTGGGCGCCGATCTAGTCGAAGTATCTCCACCCTACGATACCAGCGGCAATACAGCACTAGTGGGTGCAAACTTACTTTACGAAATGCTTTGTATATTACCCAATGTAGCTAAAACGTAAGCACTAAAAAGCGACCAGAAAGCAGCAAACCAATGACTGAAGAAACCCAATCACCCCCGAGAAAATGATGGACTCGCTCTATTGGTGGGGCATACCAACACTGTTCGTTTGCATGATGCCAACTAAAGACTCACCGAATAACATCACC